>JASLCD010000187.1 GCA_030146295.1 Chryseobacterium sp. | reverse complement strand
TGAAGTTTATAATGTCGGAAATTCCGGTTCAAGAGTAAATTTTACCCTTTCCAGAACCGATGCCAATAAAGTTTATGCATTCATGCAAGGTGCCAATACGACTTCGGAACCCATCCGTATTGCCCGATCTACAGATGGTGGAGCAACATGGCAGGCCACCAATGATGCAACACCTGCTATTGTGCTTCCTACCGCTACAGATACGAGTATTCCGGCAAATGATTTTACCAGAGGACAATCTTTCTATGATCTGGTAATTGCGACAGATCCTTTGGATGATAATACGGTTTATATAGGAGGTATAGACTTGTATAAATCTACCAATGGAGGAACCAGCTGGACGCAGATTTCAAAATGGTCGAATAATAATAATATGGCAGCTTTACAGGTGTCACAGGTACATGCTGACCAACACAAAATCATATTCAATCCTTATAATAATTATGCTACCAACCAAATGATGTTTGGAAATGATGGCGGAATTTACTTTGCAGCGAATAAAAATAATATTGCAGCAACAACAGGCTTTTCAGCAAGAAATACAAGATACAATGTAACGCAATTTTACGGTGCAATGCTGAACCCGGTAAAAACTCCTGCCGATGAAGAATTATTAGCAGGTGCACAGGATAATGGTTCGTGGTGGCTGTATGGAGCCCCACTGGCCAATAATTTCCTAACCAGCCAGTCGGCTACAGGGGGTGACGGAATGTATACGGAATATGATGATCTGGATAATTATGAAATAGCAAGTTACGTTTACAATAATCATTATTTATTAACAAACAATACGTATTATCTTATTTCAAGTGCAAATAGAAATGCATACGGACACTTCGTCAATGAAATGGCATTAGACAGAATCAATGATGTCTTTTATTCTTATCGTTCAGGATTAACGTTATTTAGGACAAGCGGATTGTCTGCAACAGCAACGACATTTACAAACAATACCGTTACAGTAGGAACAGCACAGACTAATGAACAGATTTCGTGGATGAAAGTTTCTCCTTATACAACCGCTTCTACAACATTGTTTGTAGGAACAAACTTAGGACGAATCTTTAAAGTGACGAGTGCAAATACCACATCATATGCGGCAACTCTGCTAACGTCTCCGGCAGCAGGAACTATTTCTGATATCGAATTTGGTGCCAGCGAAAATGAAATTATTGTGACACTTTCCAATTATAATCTGACCAGCGTTTTCTATTCCACAGATGGGGGAACTACCTGGCAGAACAAAGAAGGAAATCTTCCGGATATGCCGGTAAGAACAGTTTTAAGAAATCCGGACAATCCAAATGAAGTAATAGTAGGTACGGAAATGGGCGTTTGGGGAACTACCGATTTCCTTGCAGCCACTCCTACATGGGCTTCAGTAACAGGAAATATAGGAAATATCAGAGTCACAAATTTAGACTACAGACCTTCCACAAAAACAGTATTGGTTTCTACTTATGGAAGAGGTGCATGGACGACGCAGAATACAGTGACAGCTTTGTCAACGACAGAAACCAAGTCTAAAAAGAATATGAACATCATATATCCCAATCCATCAAAAGGAATTTCTCATCTGAGATTTGATACTGCAAAATACAGCAGTGTGGATATAAGCATCGTAGACGGATCAGGAAGACTTGTATACAGCAAGAAAAATGTGAAGTCTGATGAAGAGTTTGGACAAAAATTGGTACCTGGAAATTATATACTGAAAGCTGAATCCAAAGGTGAGATTGTATATAGTGGTAACTTCCTGGTATTGGGACGTACAGGGGGTGATGATGATTAAGCAATGAATAATCAATTGTATTTAATATTATTTTGGATGCTGGCTTCCTGTGGGATGCCAGTGTCCTCTTCATATCAGGATAAAACAATATCGGTAATCTCTGCTGAAAAAACAGAATGGGTAGGAGGAAGATCAGGAGTAAGGGGAATCATGTATACCCTTAAGTTGAAGAAAAAAAACAACAGTATTGTAACGGTAAAAGCACTGAGAGCAGAAGGAAATACTATTCCGTTTAGCCAGAATAATGAAGGAAATACAATAACAATAAGGGGAAATCTTCAGCATAAAAACAATGATGAAACCAGAGTTGCTGATCAGGTGCCCACAGAAACACCGGATGAAAATCCTGCTGCTCAAAAATTAAATCCCAAAGATAATTGGATAGAATATACCGTAAAAGGTTCTCAAACACCGCACAGGGTAAATATTGATAAGTTTACCGATGTGGAAACGTCTGAAGAACCTGCGCCTTAAAATCTCTTTCATTCTTTGAATAAAAAACTACTTTTTATTTTTCTGTGTATTCCGGTAATCATGTTATTCAGTAATGTGATATATTCTCTTATTTCTCATGTAAAAAAAGAACTTTACGAAAAAACACAATACAGTATTGCGCGGAATAATTTCAGAAAATCCGAAACCATATGCTTTACGGAAAAAGACCTTACAGAAGCAGAATGGAAAGAAGAAAACGAATTTACCCTTCATGGATATTCTTATGACATTATCAAAATCAATATAGTCGGAGGTGAAAGATATTTCTTCTGCTACATTGATAAGAAAGATATTATCATCAACTCATTATTAGACTTTTCAAAAAAACTCGCAGGTAAGAAATCCTGTTTAAGGCTGCAGGTTGATCTTCCCGGTCATGATAAAAACCTGTACAAGAGCTCAGGCTCATTTGCTGTTGTTGATAAAAAAGAATTTCGTTTTTTTTCAGATCTTTTTTCAGAACCTATTTTCAAACATTACAGTCCATTGGAAAACACTCATTATTTATCCATTATTTTCCCTCCACCGGAAATGAGCTTGATGATAAAGCGAATATAATATTAATGGTAACAAATTTAAATAATGAAAAAATATATATGCATTGCAGCTTTGCTAGGGTGTACTATTGCACATGCACAGCAGACACAGGAAGGGTCAATTGATGAAGTAAATATTCTGGGTAGAAAAAAAATTAAACAGGAACGGGCAGAATTTAAGAGACACGGGCAATCGGTAGAAACTCTTTCTGAAGAAGATCTTAACAGGAATAACCCTGCCGCAATCGATCAGACTTTATCTACAATGCCCGGGCTTCAGGTAGATAAAAGGACTAATTTCGGAGGTCAGAGACTGGTATTAAGAGGTTACGGAAATGATCAGAAATTTAATAACTGGGGAGTAAAAGCATACTGGAATAATATGCCTTTAACCAACGCTGAAGGAATTACGGTTCTGGATGATGTGGACTTTGCCTATGTAACGAATGTTGAGGTAATCAAAGGTCCCGCAGCTACCATGTATGGAGGTGGAGTAGGTGGAGCAGTTCGTTTCTATACCCGTCCTGATTTTACGAAAGGAGCATCCGTTTCAGAGAACGCTATGTTTGGGGCTTTCAAAACCTTTCAATCCAGAACACAGTTGAATGTCGCTGATGATAACTACTCGGTAAGTGCCGCGTACGGACATCTTGAAACAGACGGGTACAGACCAAACGGTGGCGGATTGAAAAACTTCTTCAATGTAAATGGGACAGTGAAATTGAGCAAAAAAGATCAGTTAAGTTTCTTTGCAAGCCAGGCCTATTCCTATGAACATACCTCTGGGCAGATTTCATATGATGATTATTATGCAGGGATCGATAACGGAAATCCCGCTTATATCCGAAAAAATTCAGGAACGAAAATAAAATCAACAAGAGTAGGGTTGAGCAATACCGTAAGTCTTACTTCAAACCTAAGAAACTATACAACCCTGTTTTATTACAACGCCAATACGGAAAGTGTTTCAGCCGGAGCATATGGAATTACAAGTGCTCCCAATGTAGGATTGCGTTCCACTTTTACATTAAAGAATGAGTTTAATAATTTTGAAAACCGGTTAGATTTTGGAACCGAAATACAAAACTCCGTATCCACTACTTCAAGTTACCGATTTACAGGTTCTGAAACAGAGCCTCTGCAGACAACCGGGATGAGTGGTGCTTCATACTTTAAATACAATAACAATCAATCGACCTACTTTGTAATCGATTATCTTACGTATAAACCTTGGGGGCTTACATTATTGGCTGGTGTGAGTGGGAACAGAACCAACTATGACAGAAAAGACCTCTATGCACTGCCAGGTCTGATTGCCGGGCGTAAAGACCAGTCATTCAACAAAAAGTATGATATGGCATATACCCCTCACTTTGCACTACAGAAAGAATGGAAACATCAGATTTTTAATTTAAGTTACAGCGAAGGATATAATTCTCCTACCGCAGCATCTTCATTTATCACAGCCACAAATACCACAAATGATGATTTAAAACCGGAACGGGCAAGAATGTTTGATTTCAGTGTACATGGGCTTTTACTGAATACAAAATTAGATTACCGGATTTCTGCATTCAGAATCGACTATTCCGATAAACTTACACAGCTCGTAATTCCGAACAGTATTACCCCGGGACAAACCTATTGGACAAATACCGGAAGCCAGAAAAATACCGGACTGGAGTTCAGTGCAGGGTATCAGTACAGAGCAGAGAACTCATTTATTGAGAGGATTGTTCCATTTGTGAATCTTTCTTATTATGATGCGAAGTACAAAGATTTTACAACAATTGTAGGTGGAAGAAAAGATACTTACGATCACAAAACAGTAGTGGGAGTTCCAAGAAACAAATATGCGTTAGGATTAGATATCTTTACCAAACCGGGATTCTATCTTGTAAATACCTATAATTATCTCGGAAATGTATACTCAGATTTTAACAATACAAATCTGGTAAAAGGATTCGGGCTTCTTAATTCCAAACTTGGATTTAAAAAAACGTTCAATAATTTTGATCTTGATGTATATGTAATGGGGAATAATCTTACCAACCAGATCAATTATACCTTCCTGTTCTTAGGAAACAGTATCAATGATTCTGATGCAGGAAATGGTTATCCTAAAGGAGTCAGTACAGATCTTAATCCGGGCCCTGGAAAAGCATATTTCTTCTATGGATTTAATGTTAAATACAGATTCTAAAAATATGTATCACCTATAAAGCTGTTTTTAAATAAAAAATACTCTGGTTGTTACCAGGGTATTTTTTATTGTTGAATGCGAAGAACAGACATTAAAGTTCTTTAATTGTTAATTTTCTTTAATAACATAAAAATCTGTAATAACGATACATCAATTTTATATCTTTGTTTAAGAAAAAGTAGAAAATATAAGATATGATTGATAACTCGTTCGCCGTAAGTAAATTTGGCTTTTTAGGTGCTGATTTTTTATCGGAACTTGAAAAACATGCTGTTGCCATTGATATAAAGGCAAAAACTGAAATCATAAGAGAAGGGCAGAAGAATAAATTTGTTCCTTTTTTAATCAAAGGATCTATCAAGGTTTTTACGCTTAATGATGGGAGAGAGCTGATCTATTATTATATTAAACCCAAAGATAGCTGTCTCATGACCTTTTCTTCTATTCTTACGGATTATATCAGCAGAGTATATGCTATTGCTGAAGAAGACTCTGAAGCTATTCTTATCCCGGTTTCCATCATGCATGAATGGCTGATCAGATTTCCGGAAATCAACAAACTGTTTTACCATGAATACGACCGAAGGTTCTCGGAAGTGATGAATATGGTGAATGATGCAGTATTCCACAGGCTGGATAAAAGAGTTCTGAATTATATCAAACAGCAGATTTCAACCACCGGAAGCAATCCTATTAAAATCACACACCGTGAAATTGCCAACAGTTTGGGAACTTCAAGAGAAGTTGTAAGCAGAGTTTTGAAAAAAATTGAAAGCGAAGGTGAAATTGTTCAAACCAAAGAAGGAATAAAAGTGCCTGAAAATGAAAATGTTAGTGCAGTCTAATTTTAATTGTTTGAAAAGTATATTTCTATCATTGATAAAAACAATTTGACTGGTGACTTTTATCACCTGTTTTTGAATTGAGAACTCGATAAGTTTGTTATATCATAATTTAAATCAAATTGTATATGACAAAAACTCTCTTATTTTTGTCAGTATTTTCTTCAGGTCTTGCCTTTGCACAGGAAGATCTGCTGAAGGATATTGACACGGTGAAAACCAACACAGAAATCTCACAACCCGCTTTCAAAGCCCTTCAGATCGTTACTGGACAATCTACAAAACTTGCTGCCAAAAAAGAATGGTATATTATCGTTGCCCACAGATTTGGAGATATAAGCGCAGGATTTAAAGACTTTTTTGGTCTGGATCATGCCTCAACCAAATTAGGGGTTATCTATGGTATTTCAGATGCTGTATCCGTAAGTCTTTCCCGAGAAACGAATATGAAAACGTTTGAAGGGGCAGTGAAATACAGGCTGGTAAAACAAAATGAAAACTTCCCGGTGGATATTGTGGGATACAATGTAATGGGTGCCAATAGTGAACTGGATAAAGACACTTATCCACACCTCAAATTCAGTGACAGGCTTTCATATCTTACCCAGGCACTCATCTCAAGAAGATTCAATGATAAGCTTTCCGTACAGCTTACCCCTTCATTTGTGCATAAAAACCTTTACGAGCCTACCATTGAAAACAAAAATCAGTTTCTGGCAGGGGTCGGAGGACGCTATAAAATTTCCAAAAGAGTTTCTGTGAATGCAGAATATTTTGTGAATTTCGACGATCACAGCTTCTATAAAAATCCTCTGTCATTAGGAGTAGATATAGAAACAGGAGGACACGTGTTCCAGCTTTTACTGACGAACTCCCAGATAAATTCAGATATCGGATATCTTACCAATGCTACAGGAGCATGGGGAAAAGGGCATATTTTCTTTGGGTTTAATCTTTATAGAGTTTTTTAATATGAAAAAGCTAACATTATTATCGATAGTTTCGTCAGCCATCATACTGACGGCGTGTGACAGCAGAACTTATGAAGAAATTTCTGACAATACACCCATCACGGCACCTGTAAAATATACTGCAGATGTAAAACCAATTGTAGATAACTCTTGCATAGGTTGCCATTCTGCAGGAAGTTTTAAACCACTGGTTACTTATGATCAGGTGAAAAATAATATAGACGGAATTCTGGACCGCATTCAAAGACCTAACGGAGATCCCGGGAAAATGCCTCAGGGAGGATCCTTGTCTGCTGCCCAGATCAATATTTTTATCAAGTGGAAAGCTGACGGATTAAATGAAAATTAAATAAAATGGATATGAAAAAATTAGCACTATTAAGCGTATTACTATTTTCTGCCGGTTACGCTTCAGCACAAAAATACAGTTCTAAAACAGGGAAAGTCACTTTTGAAGCTTCGGTCCCTCTGTTTGATGATATTTTTGCACAGGATGATAACAATATCGTGATTCTGAATGCAGAGAATGGTGAAATGGCATCTGTTTCAACAGTGAAAAACTTTCATTTTAAAACCAAATTAATGGAAGAGCATTTCAATGAAAGTTATGCAGAATCTGCAAAATACCCGAAAACAACTTTCAAAGGAAAGATTGTCAACTTTGATAAAACAAAACTTACGGCCAGCCCTCAGAAATATACTGTTCAGGGAACGCTTAACTTTCATGGTGTAGACAAATCGGTTGCTTCTTCAGCCACATTGTATGCAAAAGATGGTAAAATCTATATGCAGGGTGGTTTTATGGCCAAACCTGCAGATTATAAAGTAACCATCCCTAAAATGGTTACCAAGAAAGTGGCAGAAAATGTCAACATCGAATACAATTATGTAATGGTAAAACAATGAGAAATGTAATCTTAATTTTAGGACTCTTTCTGAGCTCATTGATATCTGCTCAGGAAAAGGCAAAATCAATATTTGATATTGCCAGAAGCGGAACCGTTCCTGAAGTACAGGAGCTGATGAAACAAAATCCGGATGTTATTAATCAGATTAACGAAAACGGATTCTCCCCCCTTATTTTAGCTTGTTACAGAGGAAATATTCCTGTTGCAGAATTTTTAATTACCCACGTTAAAAATATGAATTACGCCAGTGGAGAAGGAACGGCTTTAACGGCTTCTGTCTTTAAAGGAGATAAAAATCTTACTCAGAAATTATTGGCAAATAAAGCGGATCCAAATGTGGCAAGCAGCAGCGGGATAACTCCATTGATATATGCGGTCCAGTCACAGAATAAGGAAATGGTTGAACTGCTGTTAAAGAATAAAGCAAATAAGACATTATTAGATAAACAAGGGAAAAGTGTTTTTGAATACGCTTTATTTACTAAAAATCAAGATATTATTAACCTATTAAAAAATTGATCATATGAAATTAAAAACTACATTATTATTGATCGGATTTTTTGCTTTTTCTCATGTGAAAAGTCAATATTCGACAGGAACTGTGCCTCTTTTTTCCACACCGGGAGGAGCAGATTTAGCTTATTCAGTTAAGATTGACCTTACACCTTCTCTAGTTACCCTTACCCTTATCGGTCCTTCTACCGGATGGCTGGGAATGGCTTTTGATACAACGAATATGGATGATATTGGAAAAGATGTTGTAATTTTTGATGGGACCAATTTAAGCGACAGAACATTTAATGGACAGGGAGTGGTTCCTCCTTTGGATGGAACTCAAAACTGGACGGTAACCTCTAACACAGTGGCAGGAAGCGTTCGTACTGTAATCGCTACAAGAGCTTTAAATACAGGAGATGCTAATGATTATGTTTTTACTGTTCCCCCTGTAAGTCCTTTAAACATTACTTATGGACGTAGATTATCAAATTTTTCGATTGCTTACCACGGTTCTAACAGCTGCGGTACTACAGCCCTTAATTTTGGTACTTTAGGCACTAAAGAAACAGCTTTGGAAAATAAGAAAATAGTTCTTTATCCAAACCCTGCTAAAGAAACGGTGAGCTTTAGAAATGCGGATAAAATAAAATCTGTTGATATTTATGAATCTGCAGGAAGAAAAGTAAGATCTGCAATACTGGAAGGAGAAAATATCAGTGTAAGAGATTTGAAATCTGGTATTTATTATTTTGAAGTCACTTTAAAAGATGGAAGTACATCTTACGAAAAACTGATTAAAGAATAATTTTTCAGAAAACACACCCAAATATTTAGTAATGATACTCCTGATTTTTCAGGGGTATCATTTTTTTTTAAGTCCCAATTTTAGAGAGATTGCTTTAAAATTTATAAATTTGTGTATATCCGGATACTTAATAAAAGGCAGTTTCTTAGCCTTATAATTTTTTACAAACAATGGAGTTTAAAACTTTAGCCCATATTACAGTAGATGAACTTTTAGAAGTCTTCAATCACTCATTTTCTGATTATGTTGTTCCTTTTCACTTAACAAAAGAGGTCCTTGTTTCAAAAATTGCAGCAGAAAAATTAGATATGAATTTATCTGCAGGAGCATTTGAAGAAGGTAAACTGGTAGGCTTTATTCTTCAGTCTGAAAAAGTTGAAAACGGGGAGAAGATTATTTACAATGGCGGAACAGGAGTTATTCCGGAAGGCAGAGGGAAAGGATTGGTGAGGAAAATGTATGATTTTATTATTCCCATTTTAAAAGAAAGAAATGCAGATACATTGCTGCTTGAGGTGATTGAAGGTAATCAGCCTGCGATCAGGGCGTATGAAAATTTTGGATTTTCCATTGTGCGAAGATTACTTTGTTTTAACGGAAGTATTCAACAGGGAAAAGAAAATGCTGAGGTTTCGGTAAAGGAACTGAAAGACTTTCAATGGGATCTGCTATTTTCTTTCTGGGATATCGAACCTTCATGGCAGGGATCCGTTTTCGTATTGGAGCCCATGCCGGAAAATTATGTGACTTTAGGTGCTTATATTGAAGATAAGCTGGTTGGATATATTATTTATGGCCCTGTAGCGAAAAAAATATATCAGTTTGCCGTAGAAAAGAATTTTAGAAACAAGGGAATCGGTACAATGCTTTTTAATGCCATTTCTAAAAAAAATGGAGGACAGGCTGTAGCATTGAACAATGTAGACGATTCTTCAGAAAATACGAGTAATTTTCTTAGTGAAAAAATAGGACTCAACAACTGGCTTTCACAGTTTGAAATGAAAAAGCCTATTTAGCGTATCGCAATTTTTATTCAAAAAAATAATTGGTTTTAATATACTTTTAATCTCTTAAACTTTTCAGGGAGAAGTATAGGGTGTACCTTTGCCTAAAATTTTAAATAATGAAGCGAGGAATCCATTTTTTACTGCTGCTAATCTCCTTTACGGCTTTTGCGCAACAGGTCGATATTGATACAGCCCAGGTGATTATCCCGGGTAGACAAAACAGTGCAGAAGCACAGTCTAAACCTTATGTGATTATGATATCTACAGATGGTTTCCGCTATGATTATGCGCAAAAATACAATGCTGAAAATCTTTTGAAACTGGCCAATGGCGGTGTAAAGGCTGAAGCCATGATTCCAAGTTATCCCAGTATAACGTTTCCTAACCACTGGAGCTTAATCACCGGACTTTACCCTTCTCATCATGGTCTGATTGATAACTTTTTCTACGATTATAAAAGAAAAGAAGGATACGCGATGAGCAGCAGGAAAAATGCTGAAGACGGCAGCTGGTATGGCGGCACTCCACTTTGGGGACTTGCTGAAAAACAGGGAATGGTATCTGCTTCTGTAATGTGGGTAGGCTCCGCCAGTGATGCCGGAGGAATGAGACCCACTTACTATTATCCTTACCACGAAAAATTCACCCCTGCTGAAAAAGTAGAAAAAGTAGTCAACTGGCTGAAACTACCGGAAGATAAAAGACCTCATTTTATATCATTATATTTCCCGGAAGTAGATGGAAGCGGACATCATTATGGCCCGGATGCCAAAGAAACTGAAACTGCAGTTCATCTGATAGATCAGGCAGTGGGAGATCTTGTACAGAAAGTAAATGGACTTGGTTTGAAAGATGTCAACTTTGTTTTCGTTTCCGATCACGGGATGATCAAAGTAGATGGAGGTACGCCACTGGAAATTCCGGCTGTTCTTTTTGATAAAAACAGATTTGATTTTTATAATTCTCAAACCCTGCTGAGAGTTTACGTTAAAAACCAGGATGAGGTAAAAGCAGTCTATAAAGAACTGAAAGCCAATAAAACAGACGATTATGAAGTATATCTGGATAAAAAGCTTCCTAAGTACCTGCACTTCGCAACAAGAGATGATAAATACAACAGGATAGGACAGATTCTTCTGATGCCAAAAGCACCGAAAATATTTCTGGAAAAAGGAAAGAAAACATCTGTAGGAAAACACGGATATAACCCTAAAGTTGTTCCTGAAATGAAAGCTACTTTCTTTGCCTGGGGACCGGAGTTTAAAAATAATCTGGTAATCGGTGAGTTTGCCAACATTAATGTTTATCCTTTGGTTGCCGAAGTGCTAGGATTGAAAATTGATCAGCCTATTGACGGAAAACTGAAAGTTTTAAAAGAAACATTGAAAGAGAAAAAATAATCTGAGGATTAAAAAATAAAAACGAGTTTCGGCGCACCAAAGGTGCGCCGAAACTCGTTTTACAGATCGACTTAGAAATTAAAATTTAGATGAAAACTCTTGAGCAAAATCCTCCAACTTAACACTTCCTGAAACAGGAGAACCATGATCAATAAAATCTTTCTGAACAACACCTGTTCTTATTCCTCTTCCCATTTCAACATAAAGATGAGCCATATCCTCCGGAAGCCCGGCTTGCAGCATTCCGTTTAAGGCATCTTCATCAGAGAATTCTACCCATGGAAGTTCCGGCTTATTAACAGACGTACCCAAAACCTTGGCAAAATCCGAAGCTTTTCTTACATCACTTACAATGTATCGGATAGTATTGGTACCTCCGTCTTTTACCAGTTCTTCAGCAGCAGCTTTGGCAATATCGCTGGGGTGTACAACAGGCACTTCAATATTTCCGGGATAATTACTTCCAAGAATTCCTGCATTCTGAATTAAAGGAATATCATTGAAAAAGTTATTATAAAAATATCCGGCTCTTAAAAAAGTGAAAGAAGTAGTATCTACATGATTGTACAGATTTTCAATATTATGAAGACCCGCGATCGGGCCGTTTTCTACCGGAGATTCCGCACCTACGCTGCTTAGCATTACTGCTCTCTTTACATGGGCGTTCTTTAAAGCTTCAGCATAATTTTTCCCTGCATTCGTAGTGTTTTCTACAATTTTATCAGGGCTTATAGCCGGAGGTGTCATAGCAAAAACAGCATCTGCTCCTTCAAAAGTCTGAGTTAAAAAGTTAACATCTGTGATAGAACCTATAGCCGGAGTTGCTCCCAGTGACTCAATATCCTGTTTTCTTGCATCGCTGCTGCTTACTACTGTAATATGATGCCCTTCGGCAATTAATTGTTGAGCTAGTGGTTTAGCTACATTTCCTAATGATCCTGTGATTACAATTTTCATATGTAAATTTTTTATTGTTGTTTAATGGTCATATGTAATCGCTGATTATTGACTCATCTTTTTGAATTGATTCAGTGGCTGCGATTTCATAATAAATATTTTTTTATTTCTGAGAACAAAGTTATATTTGTACTTACTTTTAT
>JASLCD010000185.1 GCA_030146295.1 Chryseobacterium sp. | reverse complement strand
ATACTATCATTTTTTACCGTTATTGCAAAGTTATTAAACTTAAATTAATTTTGTAACTATAAAAATGATAGTATAAAATTATGAACTTTTTAGACAAAATGAAAAAAAGGTATACGGTAAAAAAGTATAACCCTCAAGGAAAAATCAGTGAAGAACAAATTGCGGCGTTACAAGAGATTTTAAATCTAAGCCCTTCTTCCATTAACAGCCAGCCATGGAATTTTATTTTTGTAAAAGATCCCGAACTGAAAAAACAGCTGGCAGAAAAATCTTACTTTAATAAAGGAAAAGTTCTGGACAGCAGTCATCTAATTGTATTCCAGGCTCTTAAAACACCGGAGGATTTTGAAAAACAGATTGAAGGAGTTCTTCCGGAAGGATCTGTGGCATACTACAACAATTTTGTAAAACCTAAAGGAGAAGCGGGAATAAAATCATGGTTAAAACATCAGGTTTATTTATCACTAGGTGTTCTGCTTTCAGCTTGTGCTGATATGGAAATAGATTCCACTCCGATGGAAGGTATTGAACCTGAAGGCTATGATGCTATTCTGAACAATGAAAAGTATGAGACATTATTTGCTGTAGCTATTGGAGAAAAAGACGAAACAGATGCCAATCAGCCTAAATTCAATCCAAAAGCCAGACTTAATGCTGAAAAAGTAATTGTGGAGGCGTAATTTTAACCACAAATCTCACAAGTTACTTCACAAAAGACAAAAACAAAAAGTCTGCCTCATACAGAAGCAGACTTTTTATTTATAATACTTTCAATTCTAAATCAATTGTTTTTCCGAAGAACTTCTTAGAGATCTTTTCAAAATTCTTGGTAAGATCGGAAAGGTAGAAATGATAATTCGGTTTGTGATTGTTATCATTTAGAAGGTTGTATTTATCCAGGATAATCTTCAGATGATTGGCTACAATATTCGGAGAGTCGATCACGCGAACTCTGTTTCCATAATATTGTTTGATTTCATCAATTAAAAGAGGATAATGGGTACAGCCCAAAATGAGTGTTTCAATATTCTTTAACTTACTATTACTTAAATAATTATAGATAATAGCATGGGTGATCGGATGGTTTTTAAATCCTTCTTCAATAGCAGGAACCAGCAGTGGTGTAGCCAGTTCATCCACTTTGATCCATTTATTATGCTTTCGGATACTCTTTTTGTAAAGCCCGGAATTCACAGTAGCTTTGGTCGCAATAACGCCTACATTATTGTGAATTTCATAAGATACTTTTTCAGCTACGGGATTGATAACGTCTATGACAGGAACTTTTCCCGCAACAGACTGCATCACTTCATTTAAAGCATTAGCTGTTGCTGTATTACAGGCAATCACAATGGCTTTACAGTTCTGGTCAAGCAGAAAATTGGTAATCTTTGTAGAATATTCAATGATGGCTTCCTTGGACTTTTCTCCGTAGGGAAGGTGCTTTGTATCTCCAAAATAAATCAGATCTTCATTAGGCAGAAGTCTTTTGATTTCTTTGGCAACGGTAAGGCCTCCCACCCCACTGTCGAAAATTCCGATAGGCTGGCTTGGTGAAAGATGTGAATAATCTTGTTTTTTAGTTTTCAAATGAACTGAAATTTTATACAAAAATAGTGAATTTTATGGCATATCTGTATATATAGAAAGATTATACAATAAACAAATCTGAAGCAATTCCATCTGCCATAAACCAATGTTTCTCAGGAATTTTTAAATGGTCATTTTCAATGATCAGAATACCTTCTTCTATTTTCGTTTTGATTTCGCTCTGAAAATGTTCCATCAGTCGCTCTGAAAATTTGGTGTTCAGGCTTGTAAGATCCACTCCCCAGATGGTACGCAGGCCAATCATAATCATTTCATTAAACTGATCTTCCTGGGAAAGGATTTCTTCCTCTTTGGCCAACAGTTTATCATTAAGCTTTTTAATGTATTGCTGGTTATTGGCTACATTCCAGCTTCGGACATCGAATCCGTTATACGAATGTGCTGAGGGCCCTATTCCCAGATATTCCTGATATTTCCAATAGGAAGAGTTGTGACGGGAGTAGAATCCGGGTTTTGCAAAATTGGAAACTTCATAATGTTCAAAACCATTGTCTTTTAAAAAGTCTGATAAATAATAGAATTCTCGGTTTTGCTCTTCTTCTTTAGGGCTTTTTACTTTTCCTTTTGAAATCCAGTTCTCCAAAGCTGTTTTGGGTTCTACCGTCAAAGCATAAGATGAAATATGAGGAACTTCAAGTGCTATTGTTTTATTCAGGTTTTCTTTCCAGATCTCAAGATTAGAGGTGGGTGAGCCGTAGATCAGATCAATACTCAGATTTTCAAAGCCAAAGTCCTGTGCCCGTTTGATAGAACCTTCTGCTTCGGAAGCAGTGTGGGCTCTGTTCATTAATTTTAAATCCTCTTCAAAAAAACTTTGGGTACCGATAGACAGTCTGTTCACAGGTGTTCCGGCTAATTGTTTTAAAAAACCTTTATCCAGATCATCCGGATTGGCTTCAAGAGTGATTTCAATATCTTTTTCAAAACTGAAATACCGTAACACTTCATCAATTAAGGAGTTGATTTCGTCTACGGAAAGAATAGAAGGAGTTCCTCCCCCAAAATACAGAGATTTCAGAGTTCTGTTCTGTAGTTCATTTTTTCTGAGCATCAGTTCAGTTTTCATAGCACGAAGCATATCATCCTTGAAATTCAGGGATGTTGAAAAATGAAAGTTACAATAACTGCATTTTTGTTTACAGAACGGAATGTGAATATATATCATAAAAAAAGCTCTGAAATTTTTCAGAGCTCAAATTTATTTAAATTAAATTGATTAGTATCTAAATCCTCTAACATTAATAAAGTTGTCAAAGTTATACCCCAGACCAATCATGAAGCTGTTACCACCATAGCTCTGGATATCAGATATTCCAAGGTTATAAGTAGCTCCGATCATGAATTTGTTGAATCTTACTTTTACAATTGGAGAGATGCTCAGGTTCTGATTATCAAATCTGTTCTGAACCGTTCTGTAGCTTACCCCGAAAGAGAATGCATTGATATCATTAGAGAACGTAGCCATAAGGTTCCAGTCTATCATTCTCGTTGAGTTTGTATTCAGGTTGATTAATGCTGATGGTGCTAATGTAATATTATCAGCAATGTTCCAGTTATATCCTAAGTTTAAGAAGAATTTAATTGGAGAAGGCTCGTAGTTGTTTACGATAGAAGCATCATTACTCAGGGCAATATCATTTACGGAAACACCCCCGAATAAACCTCTGTAGGTCGCAGCCAAACCGAAGTTTGCATATACCATGAAGATATTACTTTCTTCACCTCTTAACAACGGGTCACCTCCTTCTTCAGTATTAATTTTAGAATAATCAAAGTTCATGTTATAGAAGTTAACACTTGTACCGAAAGAGAACTGATCTTTTCTATCTCCTTCGCTACTTAGAGGAATAAAATATGAAGCACCAGCCGTGATTCCCCCTGCAGAAATAGGTCCATTACTATC
>JASLCD010000336.1 GCA_030146295.1 Chryseobacterium sp. | reverse complement strand
CGTGTTTGTGAGATAATCCCGGTTTAGTCTGAATAAACACTTCCCACATATCTAAATTTGCCATATTGTAATTTGAGAATTTGAAAATTTGAGAATTAGGTAATTTGAAAATTAATCTATGAGTAGTTCCATTTTCAAATCAGCACATTTTCAAATTAATACATTAAATTATATTACTTCTTTTTGTTGTTTTTCTGCAAAAGCTACCGCTGCTTCTTTCACCCATGAATTTTCTCTCTGAGCTTTTCTCTTCGTTTCGATACGCTTCTTATTACAAGGTCCGTTTCCTTTCAAGATTTCCATGAATTCATCCCAGGGAAGTTCTCCGAAATCATAATGTTGTCTTTCCTCATTCCATTTCAGGTCTTTATCCGGAACAGTCAATCCTAAGAATTCAGCCTGAGAAACAGTAACGTCGATAAATCTCTGACGAAGACTGTCGTTACTTTCTCTTTTTACTCTGTAGTTCATAGAGATTTTAGAGTTTGGTGAGCTGTCATCATTAGGTCCAAACATCATCAAAGCCGGCCACCAGAAACGGTTTAATGAAGCCTGAGCCATTTCTTTCTGTTGTTTTGTACCACGGCATAATGCCATTAAGATCTCATAGCCTTGTCTTTGATGGAAAGATTCTTCTTTACAGATTTTCACCATCGCTCTGGAATAAGGACCATAAGAATTCCCCATCAGCATTACCTGATTCATAATCGCGGCACCATCTACCAACCAACCGATTGCTCCTATATCTGCCCAACTTAAGGTAGGATAGTTGAAAATACTTGAGTACTTCGCTTTTCCTTCCAGCATATCGTCATACGTAGCATCTCTGTCAGCTCGGATCGTTCCGTTTCCTAATGTTTCTGTTGCTGAATAAAGATATAGCCCGTGGCCAGCTTCATCCTGAACTTTAGCCAAAAGAGCCATTTTTCTTCTCAATGAAGGCGCTCTGGAAATCCAGTTGGCTTCCGGCAGCATTCCTACAATTTCGGAATGGGCATGCTGTGAAATCTGACGAACCAATAATTTTCTGTAATCATCGGGCATTACGTCTTTTGGTTCTACTTTATTTTCGTCATGTACGTATTGTACAAATTTTTCTAAGTCCATCTTTTTTACATTTGAAAATTAAATAATTTGAGAATTTGAGAATTGAGCATTTGAAAATTAACCACGATAATGGCATTTTCGAAGTAGCACATTTTCTCATTTTCAAATTGTCTTAAACATCATAATTAAGCATCACCACATTCGTTGTCGGGTGACATTGACAGGTAAGAACGAAGCCTCTGGCTACTTCTTCTTCGGTAAGCGCATAGTTTTTCTCCATGAAAACTTCTCCTTCCAAAACTTCCGCTTTACACGTACAACAAACTCCTCCTTTACATGCAAAAGGCACAGGAAGATTGTCTTTCAATGCTTTATCTAAGATACTCTCTTTTTTAGAATTAAGGTGGAATGAATATTCATCATCATCGATAATTACCGTTACCATACTTTCAATATTGGCAATGGCCTTGAATTCATCGCTCATTTCCTCCGTATTTTCTTCATCCGGAGCAGTAAAATATTCGAATAAAACCTGAATTGCAGGTACTTTTTTATCTTTTTTCAGATAGTCTGCGATTCCTTTGATCATGTCTGAAGGTCCGCAAATGAAATAAGTAGCTTCTCTTACGTCGATATCTGTATATCTTTCAAATAACTGCTCTAATTTTTCAGCAGAAATTCTTCCTTCAAAAACAGGATCTTCGTGTTTTTCACGGCTTACCAGATAAATTACTTTCAGTCTGCCATTGAAATGCTCTACCAGTTTATCAATTTCAGCTTTTCTTAAAATATGATTCATACTTCTGTTGCTATAGAACAGGTAAGCATTACTGTTAGGTTCCTGATAAAGGCTTTCTTTAATATTGGATAAAACAGGAGTAATTCCGCTTCCTGCCGCCAAACCGACATAAGTTTTTACGTTTGTAGGATGATAAGAAGTATTAAAACCACCCATCGGAGGCATTACTTCCAGAATTTCATCCATGTGAAGATGTTCATTGAAATAGCCTGATACTTTTCCACCTTCAAGCAACTTTACCAATACTTCCAGCGTATTGCTTTTTTCACTCGGAGCATTACAGATAGAGTAAGAACGTCTTTCTTCATTTCCGTTGATCATCATTCGGAAATTCAGATACTGCCCTTGTTTGAATCTGAACTTATCTTTCAGTTCTTCAGGGATTTCTACCGCCACACTAACGGCTTCGGAAGTATCTTTCTGAACTTTAACTGTTTTAAGTTTATAAAATGAATTCATTATTTTTTAAGTATTCTATTAATTTTTCCACCTTCGCACTTCGGCAGGCTGTCCTGAGCATGAATTTTCACTTTCGTGGTGATTCCTACCCGCTTTTTTATTTCGTTTTCTATATTTTTTCCAAAGTTCCCGACAAAATTAAAATAATCATCGGTATTTGCTTCTATTTTTTGCTTCTTTACCAGTTCATCATCTATTTCAACATCAATATCCAAAGCGATACACATATGTTCTTTTTCGATAGGTGTTAGATAATAATTGGGTACTACTCCTTCCACATAAGAGAAAGCATCTTCAATCTGGCTTGGATAGACATTTACTCCTCTTACGATCAGCATATCATCTGCTCTTCCAACAATAGGTTTCATTTTCACCATTGTTCTTTTGGCATTTTCATCATAGTAAAGACTTGTGATATCATTGGTCCAGTAACGCAGAAGCGGCATTGCCTTTTTTGTTAATGTTGTAATCACCAGTACACCTTCTTCTCCGAAAGGAACCGGCTGCTTGGTAACCGGATCTAAAATTTCAGGATAAAAATGATCTTCCCAGATATAAGAGCCTCCTTTTTCTTCGAAATCCTCCATGGAAACGCCCGGACCGATAATTTCGCTCAACCCATAGATATTGGTAGCATGAACCCCTAGCCTTTCTTCAATATGGCCTCTGATAATTTCCGTCCATGGTTCTGAGCCCAAAACGGCATATTTAAGACTGATTTCATCTGCAGAAATTCCCCTTTTGGCAAATTCATCCGCAATCGTCAAAGCATATGATGGAGAACAGCAAATCACCTCCGGTTTAAAATCTACAATAAGATCTACCTGTCTCGCCGTCATTCCTCCCGAAATAGGAAGAACACTCATTCCCAGTTTTTCCGCTCCGTAATGAAGTCCCAGCCCTCCTGTGAAAATTCCATAACCGTAAGCATTATGAAGCTGCATTCCCGGTTTTGCTCCTGCAGCATTTAATGATCTTGCCACCACTTCACTGAAAAGCTCTACATCTTCTTTGGTATATCCTACTACCGTTGGTTTTCCTGTTGTTCCGCTTGAGCAGTGAATACGCTGAAGCTCATCTTTAGGAACGGTAAATAAACCAAACGGATAGTTATCTCTTAAATCCTGTTTGTAAGTAATAGGAAGTTTCCTGATATCTTCAATTGACCTAATATCCTGCTGAGATATTTGTAATTCATCAAATTTCTTTTTATAAAATTCCGACTTCTCTCCCAAATAGCTGATTAAATCTATCAACCGGTCGGATTGAAGCTGTCTCAACTGACCCAGCTCCAGATATTCAACTGAAAAATCCATAA
>JASLCD010000152.1 GCA_030146295.1 Chryseobacterium sp. | reverse complement strand
GAGCCATTCTTAAAATATAAATAAAGTGGAGATTCGGATTGATGCACTTTTTCCAGATTTCAAAATTTGAAAGCCACTTTCCGCTTTCCCGGTAAAAGTCTTTTTGAATAATGGAGTAATCAGTCATGATAAGTGTTTTTAAACTTCGTCAATTATTTTCTGCAGATGCTCTACAGATTTTTCTAAAACAAACGGAAGCTCCGTTTCTGAAATCTGCTTTTTATATTCTTCAGTACTGTTTTTATCTGTAAGAAACTTTTTCATCCCTTCATATATCCCTTCTTCAGAGTTAGGGGTAATATTTCCCAGTTTTCCATCCTGCAGAAGATCTTTGATTCCGGAAATGTCCGTTGCAGAAATGGGCTTATTAAGGATGAGAGCTTCTGCGATGATCGTAGGGAATCCTTCATGCCTTGAAGACATAATATAAAAATCGGCCTTTTTCATATAAGGGTAAGGATTGCTGCTGAAACCAAGCATTTTTGCAGTGTCCTGAAGTCCCAATATGTTAAGCTGATCCTGAATCTTGTTAAAATCATACCCGTCTCCGATGATTAAAAGCTGATGTTTAAATCCTTCATCAATCAATTTTTTATGAACATTAAGCAGCCTGTCGTAGCCTTTCTGAGGATACACGGTTCCTACTGTTACAAAAGTAGGAAGATCCTTGGTGAAAGGGTAATCGTGAATGACAGCATCTGCTTTCTGCAAAGTATCGTTCTTATCAATGGGGTTGTATATTTTGATGACCGATTGTTTTTCAGCTTCATTTTTTGCAAGCGTATGCATTCCTTCCTGAAGCTTGTTGGAAATCACTAAAATTCTGTCGAATTTGAAAAACTGTCTGATAACTTCTGGAGTATATTCTTTCAAATTAAAGATATCATTCTGTACCCAAATAATCTTTTTTGAATCTTTTTGAGGGCTGGAAAGAATCTCTCTGTACATTGCATGGATCGCAGCGATTTCTACATCGTATTTTTTGTTTTTTAAAACAAATTTATAGAGAAGGGAAGGGAACCAAAGAAACATCTTCTGATAAAGAACTCTGTAAGCCTTCACTGGGATATCCTGCGGTCTGTTGGTTGTAATCATTTCTCCTTTTAAAAGATAGTATACATTGACCCAAGACGGAACGTCTTTAATGTATAGCCCTGAATAAAGATTGACCAGCAAGTCTACTTCATATTTATCTGAAGGAAGGTGTTTGAGAAAATTAACTAATACCTTTTCTGCACCACCATGACGTAAAGAGCCTATGCGGATGAGGAGTTTTTTCTTTTTCAATTTGTTTTTGTTTTTATCGATTATTGGGGACAGTATTCTGACTGTGACAGGAGTTGATTTATCATTTTACAAGCCTAAATTTATTTAATTTTTCTTGCTTTTTTGTACTTGTGAGGAAGATTTTCTTTGATATAGGCATCCAATTTTTTTCGGTCTTTCTCTAATTCGCGGGGATATTCTGGGGTGTTTTTTAGTACAATATCACCATAATCTTCAATAGTGCAAAGAAACTGAGCCGGATTTCCAATGAATACGGTATTGTCTGGCATTGACTGTGATAATACAGAATTGGCCCCTAAGATACAGTTGTTTCCAATCTGTACATCCTGCATGATGACACAGTTGAGCCCAATTGTACAGTTATTTCCTATTTTTATTCTTCCAAGAATTCTTGCATCCTCATATCCCGGAAGTTTTCTAAGCAGAGTGGTGGTTCCACCATGATTCACAAATCTTACTCCTCCGGCAATATTTACGTCATTACCGATTTCGATAAGATAAGGCTCCGTTCCAAAATAAATCTTATCAGGCATATTGAAATTTCTGCCTACTTTCATGCCTCTGTATTTTGCAGCTTCAAGGCTTGCCTTATTCAAAAAAGAATGATAAAGGGAGTCTATTTTTAATAGGGTTCTAAATATAAAAATCATCACTAGTGTACATTGTTTTTCTTTACTTTTGCAAAGAAAGACAAATTTATTAATATGATGAAAATTTCAAAAATAGAATATTATCTGCCTCAGCAGGTGTTAACTAACGAGGATCTTGAAAAATTGTTCCCGGAATGGAGTTCCGAACGTATCAAGGAGAAAGTAGGTATTGCTCAACGTCATATTTCTTCCGACAGCGAAACGGTGCTGGATATGGCTGTACAATCTTCAGAAAAAATTTTCGAAAATTATGACCGTAACAAAGTAGATTTTATTTTGTTCTGTACCCAGAGTCCCGAGTATTTTCTGCCTACAACGGCCTGTATTTTGCAGGACAGATTGGAGCTTAGAAAAAATATTGGAGCTATAGATTTTAACCTTGGCTGCTCAGGATTTGTGTATGGACTGGCTTTTGCCAAAGGATTGATTTCTGCAGGAATTGCAAAGAGTATTCTTTTGGTGACTTCAGAAACCTATACCAAACATATTCATGCTGATGATAAAGGAAACCGAAGTATATTCGGAGACGCTTCTGCTTCAGCAATTGTTGAAAAATCCGAAGGTAATGACTATCAGTTCTGCCTGGGAACAGACGGAAGTGGTGCCGAAAACCTTATCGTAAAGAAAGGTGCTTTCAAAAAAGATTTTAAACTGAATCCCGAACACGAATTCAGTCCTGAAAATATTTATATGAATGGTCCTGAGATTTTTAATTTTACGATTGAAAACATCCCGGGATTGGTGAAAGAAACCCTGGAAGTGAACGGAATGACGATGGATGATATTGACCATTTTGTTTTTCACCAGGCCAATTCTTTTATGCTTAATTATTTAAGAAAAAAAACAAAAATACCGGCCGAAAAGTTCTATATTGATATGGAAAAAACCGGGAATACCGTTTCTGCAACCATTCCTATTGCCCTTAAAAACATGATGGATAAAGGAATGCTGAAAGAAGGTGATAAAGTTTTAATGGCAGGGTTTGGAGTAGGATATTCATGGGGTGCCACCATTATGGAAATGTAAAAGAACAAACATTTAAAATTATAAAATATGAAAACATCCGTTTTTTTAGAAAAACTACAAGAAGAATTAGAAGAAGATGAAACATTAACCACTGAAACGAATTTAAAATCTCTGGAAAGCTATGACTCTATCAGCTTACTTTCTGTTATTGCATTTGTAGACGAAAATTTCAGTAAGAAAATTGATACCAAGCACTTTAAAGATATCGAAACCGTTTCAGATCTGATGAATGTTATAGGAAAAGAAAATTTTGAAGATTAATGGATGCGTTCTCATTAAAAAATAAAATTATTCTCATTACAGGCGCTTCTTCCGGGATCGGGAGAAGCTGTTCTGTAGAATGCAGCCAAAGCGGGGCAGATCTGATTCTTGTAGGGAGAAACCGGGAAGAACTGATGAAAACCGTTTCTATGCTGAGGCCTGAAACAAAAGTTGAGATTATTGCCGAAGATATCACCCAAGCGGAAAACCTTGAAGGATTTATTTCGGATAAAGTTTCGGTTTTAGGCAAAATTTCAGGATTTATACACTGTGCAGGTATCGAAAAAACATTACCCTTAAAAAAGCACAATCCTCAGCTGTACCAGGATATATTTGCCGTAAATGTGATTGCCGGACTTGAGATTGCTAAAATTCTGTCTTTAAAGAAATATAAAGATGAAACCTCCAGTTTTGTATTTATTTCTTCCGTTGCAGGAATGGTAGGAGAGGCTGGAAAAGCTGCCTATTCCGCAAGTAAGGGAGCTGTTATTTCAGGTGCCCGTTCGTTGGCAGTGGAACTTTCCAGAAGTAACATCCGTGTCAACAGTATAAGCCCTGCCATGGTAAATACTCCGATTCTGGAAAAAATGTTTGAAAATATTGGTGAAGAAGCTTCCTCAGAAATCATAAAAAAGCATCCGCTGGGAATAGGTGATCCTAAAGATGTCGCGAATGCTTGTATTTTTCTATTGTCCGATGCCTCAAGATGGGTTACAGGATCCAATCTTGTAGTGGACGGAGGATATTCTGCACAATAACTTATTTTTTGTACAGTGTTTCTATTATATTTTCTACGCTGTCAAATATTTTCTTATTGTCAAACTGGCTTTCAATGTTTTTAAGATTTTCTCTGATATGGGTAACAAGGCTTGGATCAGTAAAGAATGTTTTCATAGCCGAATACATTTCATCAATCTCATAGCTGATGAGGTACCCCGTTTCCCGGTCTTTGATCATAAGACCTACATCACCTACATTTGTAGCAATAATAGGCTTCTGAAGGATTAAAGCTTCAGCAATTACCAGAGGCCAGGCTTCAGACTCGGAAGACAGGATGAAATAATCAGCCTTTTTGATATAAGGATAAGGATTCATCTTGTTCCCGGCTAAAATAAATGTCTTTTCAACATTGTTTTTTGCAACCTGAGCCGTAAGGTTCTTCATCTCATCACCATCACCAATGACAATGATGCTGTGATGAAATCCTTCGTTGATAAGCCTTGTATGGGCTTCAATAAGTTTATGATATCCTTTCCTTGAATGAAGCCTTCCGATAGACGCAAAAACAGGCCCTTCAGGAAAGCTGTCAAGCTTTTCTTCTGCCTTACGCTTGATTTCCTCAATAGGAATAGGATTAATGATGACACTCTCAGCGGGATAATTGAGATCAGGGTAATACTGATGCATCATATCCTTTATTTTGTGAGAGCAATACACCATATGGTCAAACTGGGGAAAACTCTTTAAAATATCAGGAACCAGCGGCTGAAATTTCGGAACATTGATTTCAGAGTGAAACCATCCGATTTTTTTTGAATTCGTATGGGTAGAACTGAGAATAGCATCGTAATCTCGGTAATCCATTCCGATTTCTATATCAAAAGTATCATTGATAATCCTGTCTGCAATGGCTGGGTTGTTTTTCAGTTTACGAAGCTTTAGCCTTCTCTTCACAAGCTGAAGTTTCTGTAAGAGAGAATTGCTGGAAAAATCCTCTTTTCCCTCAGTAAGGTATATTTTTTTGATATGTTTCGGAAGTTCATCTCGCAACTTGCCCTGGTTGAGGGTAAGGCATACCGTCATTTCAAATTTGTCAGGATTCAGATTGTTGAGCAGTCCCAACAGTACTTTTTCTACCCCTCCCATTTCCATGGAACGGTGTCTGAACAAAATTTTTATTTTTTTTTCTAACATTATCCGAAGATTGATTGTAATGTGATTTTTATTTTTTTCTTGATACGGAAAGGAAGCTTGTGCTGATATTCTAACAGACCAAATATTTCATCTGCACCCGTGTAATGATCAGGAACTTTTTGTCCGTTGATAGTTGTGAGCCCTCTGCGCTTCATGGTATTGAAAATTACCTGTGCAAAATACTCATGAGATTTCTTTTTATTTTCATTCTGGGAAATTCCTCCCTGATGAGTTCTGTAAAGGTAGTTGGTGTCATTAATGAACTGAACATTTCCTTTTTCATACATTTTGAGATACAGATCCTGGTCTTCACCTATTTTTAAATTCGGATTCATTTTTTCAGTCTGCTCATAAATGGCCTTTCTGAAGGTTACAAAATGAGCAATCTGAATCGGGAAATTAAAAAAATAAGGATCCCCATTCGGCACCTGCATTGCAGATCTGAACGGTGAAATAGGTTTCAGATTCTGGTCACAGGTCATAAACCTTGAATAGGCAAGGACTGTATTTTTTTTAGTCTGAAATATTTCCATACATTGTTGAATGGCTGTTGGGTTTATAGCATCATCAGGATCCAGAAATCCACAGATTTCTCCTTCTGCCAGCTCAATCAGTTTACTTTTTGTTACTCCTACACCAGAATTTTTTTCATTTTCAAAAAATCTGAACCTTTTATCATCAGAAATCATTTCCCGGATCATTCTCTTTTCGTTTTCAGAGGAGGCATCATCCAGAATGATAGCTTCCCAGTCTGTATAGGTCTGCTGAAGTATGCTTTCAAAACAGTCTTTGAAAAAATGAGCGTTATTATAATGGGCTATGAGGATAGAAAACTTCATGAGTGTTCCTTAAATATTAATTCTTGATGATTGATTACGGTTGTGTTGGGTGGGATATCTTTGTGAATGGTGCATCCTGCTCCAATAATACAGTTGTCTCCGATAGTAACTCCTTTTAGGACGGTAACATTACTTCCAAGCCAGCAGTTGTTTCCGATTTTGATGGGAGCTGTGGTGAACTCAGAATGGGACAGTTTAAAATCCGGATGGGTCTGATAGGCATGGTTGTGGTCATACAGCTTTACATTTTCTCCGAATAACGTATTGTCACCTATTGAAATGCTGTGCAGACAGTTGATGGAACAGAAATTATTCATGAAAAAATTGTTCCCGATTTCTAATGTGGCATTCTGCTGTACAAGAACATGTACGTAATTTCTGAAACTGACAGAGTGCCCAATCACCACTTTCTTTACATTTTCATGCAGGATAAAATGATCACTGATCCCAAGCTTTATTCCCTTAAAAGAAACATTAGGGTGTTTTTTGAGACGAGAAATCTGGCTTTTCCGTTGAAGTTTTGCTAAAATTTCATAAAGCATACCTAAATTTATTTTCACATTTGTAACCTACAAATATAATTTGTTTTACATAATTATAATAATAAATCTTATTTTTGTGCCTTAAAATTAATACTTTATACTAAAAAATAACTGTTCTCAGAGCTGAGGCTGCTGTATTTTGATAAAGTAAAGCATTTTGCGATTCTGTGAAAATAAGTCAGATTACATTTACCAGGTTTGTTGCCGCTATGGCAATTGTCATTTCCCATTTCAATAAAGATCTGTTTTTATATAAGATAGACTACATTTCCAATCTTTTTTTGAGAGCGAATGTAGGAGTAAGCTATTTCTTTATTCTTTCAGGGTTTATCATGATCATTGCTTACCATAAGAAGGATAAAATTGATTATCTGGAGTTTTATAAAAACAGGTTTGCCAGAATCTATCCGCTGTATATGCTGGGGCTTCTGCTGTATTTTATGACGAGGTATGAAATGTTTGATTGGTATAAGCTGGTTCTATATGGATTGGGCATTCAGAGCTGGATACCGGGAGAAGCCATGATCCTTAATTTTCCGGGATGGTCGATCTCCGTGGAGTTTTTCTTTTACCTGCTTTTTCCATTTCTATATAATTATTTTTACGCGAAGAAAAATAGAATGATCTGGGTATTTACCATTGGACTCTGGCTGATTACTCAGGTGTTTTCTAACTTGTATCCGGTGTATGGGGCATATGAGGGACCCCATACGAAAAGCCATGAGTTTCTTTATTATTTCCCTTTCTGGCATCTTAATGAATTTCTGATCGGAAATCTGGCGGGAATATTTTTTGTGAGAAATTACAAGCAAAGAAATTATGATCGCCAGGTAATCGCTGTATTTTTACTGATCCTTGTATCCCTGATGTTTGTTCCGCTTTTTTACCATAATGGTCTGATGGCTTTGCTTTTTGTCCCTGCAATTCTTTTGATTTCAGCTAATAATGGAAAAGTAAGTAAGTTCTTTTCATTAAAACCGTTGGAATATTTGGGGGAGATAAGTTATGGCATATACATCACGCATATTCCCGTTCTTTATCTTGTAAGAGAGTTTTTAAAATGGCAGGAGTACACATTCAGCATTGATGTTGTATTTGTGATCTACATTATTGTTATGCTGTTCAGTTCTGCAGTTTTCTACCAGTTTATTGAAAAGCCAATGCGGGATCTTTTAAGGAAGATTCATTTTGCCAAGCGATAAAAATTGAAGAAGTATGTTTAAACTAAATATTTAGTTTAAAAACTGCTGTTAGAACAAATCATTTCTGAAATTTATATTGTACAGCCCTGAGCGTATGCTTTTGTAATCTGTAAAAAGGTATTTCGTAATCATTCCCCATTTTTTCAGAAGCGGAGCATTGGCGATCCGGAAGCTTCTGTATACTCTTTTGATATGAAGTTTGATCTCATCGGGAATGGTATTTTCATTCTCTGCCCAATGATTCACCTCTTTCCACAATACAACTCTTGTGGAGGCCGGTTTAACTTCTCTGGAATCTATTTTGGTAATTCTGTTATTCTCATGTACTCCTCTTACAGCTACTGCCTGATCAAGAATTCCCGGATATAAATTCAGATAGTAGGAGAGTCTGAAAAGAAATTCAGTGTCCTGATGAAGCTTTAAATGTGTTTTAAAGAAATACTCCATGTTTTTCAAAGAACTTTTACGGATGGTCAATGCATCTATGCTGAAAAGCCCGAAAGTTCCTCTCATGTTAAGCTGTCCCGGAAATACATCTTTTGGGGAATGCTTTTTGTAAACTGTAGTCAGGCGGTCGCCAAAGACCTTATAATATTGTTCTTTTGCTTTTTCCGAATAATAGTGAACCCCGATTGCACCATACACTCCATCCACATCTTTATTGATAAACAGTTCTCTTTCCGCATCAAAACGGTTGGGAAGATAGTAGTCATCAGCATCCAGGAAAGCAATAAAATCTCCCTGCGCTTTTTCCAATCCTAAATTTCTGCTGGCACCCGCTCCGTGATTGCCTTTGTCAGGATGCTGAAAAAGCTTTACTCTATCATGTTTTTCAGCAAGTTCCCTACAGACCTGCAATGCATTGTCAGGAGATTTGTCTTCTATCAGTACCACTTCATACACTTCTTCGAACTGAAGAGCAGAATCTACCGCCTGGGAAACATATTTTTCGGCATTGTAAACGGGAATAATTACTGAAATTTTCATTTGTATCGGATTATGCTTTTAATTTGATCTTTAAATAATGGGTTACTCTTTTCTCCACAAAATAATACAGAAGTGATGCCACTATAATGACAACGATAATTTTAAAAAGAAAAAAGGGAATGCTGAGGTAACCTTCAACTTTGAATCTTTTTAAAACAATTTCTACAAAAGGATGTGATAGGTATAATGAATAAGAGATGTCTCCCAGAAAAATGAAAGCTTTGTTTCCTTTACAACGAAATACGTAATCAAAAGTTAAGAAAGCAAAGACAAAAAGGGAGATGATGGCCAGCTTGATCATATCATTATCTATAGGAATAATGCTAAGGAGCACCAATATAAATAATATGATCCCAGCTCCGGAAAGTAATGCTGCCCAATTCTTTGGAATTGTAAATCTATTCAGTAGAAGAGAAAAAAGAATTCCCACTACAAAATAGAGGTTCAGAGAATGGGTTACCATCCGTAAATACGGACTTTCAAAATGGATATAATATCCCAGTATTGAAGTCAGGATGAAAAAAACTGTAATGAAATAATATCTTTTTTCCTTAAAAAATAATGAGAGCCCGAATATAAGATAAAAGAACATCTCAAAATTTAAGGACCATCCTAAAAAAAGGACCGGAAATTCTTTCTTTGTGGGAAGGAATAATAATGAATGGATAAGCTCATAGAGCCCTGCTCCATGAAAATACAGGAAAAAACCGCCTCCGGGTATCATCGCAGCAAAGGTCAAAAGATAATACAGCGGGACAATTCTGATCACTCTTCTTTTGTAAAATAAAGTAATCTGCTGAAATGAATCTTTACTGAAATTTATTTTTTGAGTGGTAAAAGCCATGATGAATCCACTGATGATAAAGAATACAGGAACTCCGATACTCCCTTTTTTAAAGAGTATATTACCAAGATCCAGCCCGGGCAGATTTATTGTTTCACGGAAATGAAAGCAACAGACCAATAAGGCTGAAATCCCTCTTAATATCTGGAGGTTGTTAAGCTTCATGACTGGATGAATCTTATTTTTTAAATATTTTTTTCAAAATAAGTCCCATTACAAATGGCACTCTGGCAATATTATGCTGAAGTGTTTTGAAGCCGTCGATTGTAAATGTGGTATCTTCTGTCATTCCGTATTCTGAAAAATCTACTTCAGGAACGGCTTTATGTTTAAAAGTAACATTCATTAAGTTGTACTGATGGATAACCTGAATGTACATCTCCTTACTGTCTTCCACAGAAAAATTCGGGTAATGGCGATAGCTGTTGTGAGCCCTCTCCTTTAGCATCGTTTTGAAATTGTCTACACTTTCTGCTAAGCTTACAAACGGATTTACTACAGCGTTATACACATTCACTACAGCCTTACGGTCCGGAAGTATGGTAAGCTGATATCCTCTTCTTAAATCTATAACCAGATCATGGATTGGCTTAAAATGTTCTTGTACCGTTTTTATATAATCCTGATGAAGCATGTCATCATTATCCAGCTCACTGGTGATTACAAATTTTGTGTCAGGGGTAAAATATTGAGGGATTATTTCTACAGCTTTTGTTTTCATAACATCAAAATCTTCTACAAATACCGCTTTGAAAGTTGGGTATTCTATTTCAATTTCTTTGATGATTTTTCTAAACTTATCAGATGTATTGGTATCGAAAAAAGTAAGCCAGACATAATTTTGGTTGGTCTGATTTTTATAAGAAGGAAGCACGTAAGTTCTGAATAGCTTGAATCTGTCATCCAGCCATTCTTCAGTAAGCGGTTTATATCCTGAACGTGTTTCGTTCCAGCCTTTTGTAGGAACATTGAATCTTGTCATGATTACGTGTACAAATTGACTCATCTAAATAAATTTATTTTTAAGTTATATAATGTAAAGGGTTTCTGCTGTATATCTGTCTGGCAGTACCCAACTCATTTGTGTAGTTTTTATGGAAATATAGTTGTCTGAAGTACCTTCAATTTCAAGTTTAGCCATCTACTTTTTTTCTGAAAAGCTTGTAGTAAAATCTTTTGAAAGAAAGATATTTTGCAACAACGGCCAGAGGAATCATTTTTTGAAATTCGCGTCTTTGCTGTATCAGCTGGGTGGTACGAACGTCTATGATATGGTAAGCCAGTTTGTCGTGTACCTCTTCACCGTATAGTTTTTTTAATGTAGGTAAAATTTTAAGGCGCTGCTTCATTATTTTGATTGGATCGGCAGACATATTATCGTTGACGTCTTTTCGGTAATGGGCAAGAGCTTCATTGATCAAAAGGGCTTCGGGATTATCTTTGGTGATATAAATCCACATTACCCAGTCTTCACAGCTTGTAAGGGTGGTGTCAAAAAGAAAACCTTCCAGAAGTTTTTTCCCTATCAAAGCACAGTGTATCGGGATAGAAAATTTAAGATCCCAGTCGTAGACAATTCCGTCAAAGGTTACGAAACTTTGCTCAATATTTTTATAACCCGGAAGGTGGGTTTGGTTTCTGTAGATGGTGTACTGGCTTACAATCAAGGGATATTCTTTGTCTCCGGAAAGGCTCTTTGAAAACTTTTCACGGTGTATCAGATCATCGGAATCCAAAAACTGTATATAATCTCCGGTAACGATTTCCAGAGCAGCATTTCTTGCAGAAGATAAACCTCCGTTTTCTTTATAAAGATATTTAAAACGGCTGTCTTTTTTTACCCATTTATCAGCTACTTCATCAGTATTATCGGGTGATCCGTCATTGACAATGATACACTCCCAGTTTTCATAAGTCTGGTCCAGTATAGACTGCAGGCATTCATCTAAAAACTGAGCCTGTTTGTAGCAGGGGACAATTACGGATATTTTGAGATTCATTTTCATTTTTTATTCAATAGGTTTAATGTGTTTTTTATTCTTCAGCTGGTACCAAGATCATTCTTTTTCCGACCATCATGATCTCTGAAATTTTCTGACCGAAGGTACAAAATTATTTTTTCCGGCACAGAAGGGTATCTTTCAGAAGCCATCATGTATTCTCTTTTACAAATAGGATGAATAAAGTTTCTTTAAGTATTCATCAGGAGACAGATCTGCGAAAAAATCTTCCGTAAGGCTGTTGAATTCTATATTATAAAAAGAACCTTCATCCACCGTTTCATAATCTGCATTTTTTGCAAGATGATTCTCCAGCTGGGACAAAATCTCGGGTAATGAATATTGATAAGGATAAGCCAGGTTGACAATCTCATTGTTGAGGTCTTGCATATACTTTCCTACAAACGAAGCAATATCATCTGTTCCTATCAGGATTCTTCTTGCATTGCTATGGATTGTAAGCTTATTTTCCGATAAGATTGAGTTTGTAAGAAAGTTGATCAGTGTATTGGGGTTTCCTCCACGGCCTACAGCATTTCCTACCCTGAAAATAATGAAGCTTGAACACTGCTCAGCAATTATTTTTTCAATTGTAATTTTATGAATCACATAAGGGCTGTCTGTTTTGGTGGGATCATAAATGCTGCATGTGGAAAAATAGATCAGCTTTTTATCAGGATGCTGGTTAATAACTGATTTCAACAGTGATATTTCTCTTTCAAATTCAGCAGGATTTTTTTCCAACGAATTGGAAACCCCTGATGCAAAAAAGACCACATCCTCTTTATCATAAAGTCTTACGGCATTTGCCAGAATTCCACTACCAATAATCATATGCTTCTTTTCTAGTTAAGATGTTTGTTTTAAATCTTTTAAGGGCTTCAATAGATTTAAAGTTTTTTAAAGATTTTAAAAAGTCCAAGTGTATTCCCCAATTTTGCCCATCTTGAATTTTTTACATGATTCAATTGGTTGAGTGCCTGGTCATATTTCTTTTTCGGAACATAACTCTGCAGAAAAAGATCTTCAACACTTATATTTCTTCTTTCTGCCATTTTGATCAGTGCCACCCAATGCCAGAACAATGCTTTTTCTGCATTTTTGGTAGTAGAGATCCCATTATCATGGATTCTGTATAAATATAAATCTTCATCAATATATTTAACGGGGGCTATTTCGCACATTTTCATGTACCAGTCTTTATCTTCGGCAATTTTTAAGAAAGGATCAATGCCTGACGTTTTTTCATAGATCTTCTTTTTGAAAGTGACGAAATGTGAAATCTCTGCATTGAAGTTGAAGTAAGACTGGTTAAGTTCTGTGATTTGTTTTGCTTTATGAACAGACAAAGGATTAAGGTTCTCATCACAACGGACAAAATTTGAGTAAACCAGGCCTGCTTCCGGATATTCGGAATGTGTCTTTAAAACAATTTCCAGAGCGTGAGGAGCCAAAGCATCATCAGGGTCCAGAAAACCGCATACTTCTGATTCAGCAAGATCTATTAATCTCCTTTTTGTATATCCGATTCCTCTGTTTTGGTCATTCTGATTGATCTTAAAGCGGGAATCATTGCCTGTGATCTTTCTGATAACTTCAAGAGAGTCATCGGTAGAACCGTCATCCACAATTACAGCTTCCCAATCCGTTTCAGTCTGCGCAATCAAACTTTGGCAGCATTTTTCAAAAAAATGACCATTATTATAATTGGCGATAAGTACGCTGAATTTACTCATTTCGACTGTATTTATTCAAGATTTTTTTTAATGCGTTCAAATATCCAAAACCATATTTTCTGTCCGGTTCCAGGATATTACCTTCTGCCCATTCGTTCCAGGATTTCACAATTAGAAACTGTTCCGGATAGTTTTTTTTCTCTTCAAGATAGGCTGCTGCCTTTTCAACTTGTTGTTCAAACAGTTCCGGGGAATTGTCAGCAAGGATGATTCCTCTGTATCCACTTCTTGGCGTATTGTCCCAGTTGGGCAAAATACAGGGATAGGTAGGAACGTTGCTTTCTTCAAACTTTAAGTCATTCACGACTGCCCGTGCATCCTGAATCCTGACTTTGGGCTGTTCTTTTTTCTTAATTCCGATTAATCCTTTTATTCTGTTTTTATAATATTGGGAATGAGAGATGTATTCTTTTTTATCAATATGAGGTATCCAGGCTTTCTGAAAAGCGTTGGAAATCTTACTGTCATACCCCATAGACTGAAAATCAAGGTCATCACGAAGTTTGTTGGATGCCATGACATACAAACCATCAAATCCATTTTCCTTTGCCAGCTCTCTGAATTTGGAAATATAATGAGGATCTCCATCATTCAAATGGTTAGGATCATAGATAATGAAAAGAGGCTTGTTGTCGACTTTTATATATCTGTCGTCCTTGAAAAAAGGAAGAAGATATTCAAAATGAGCTAGTAAATCCTGCTCATCCGGGTAAGTCTGTTTGGCCAGAATTTTTTCTGATAGGCCATGCCATATTCCGGACCATGTTTCATTGGCCCAGCAGAAACAAAAAGGGAAATCGGGTTTTCCGGATTTTAGTACATCATTGGCAACACGTTCCAACAGTTGTTTGCCACTTCCAAACCAGTAGTGATAATAGATAAATCCGTGCACTCCGTAATCTTTCGCCATCTGAGCCTGCTGTTCTCTTACTTCAGGAACCCGCAGATCATAATATCCCAGATCTCCGGGGTATATAGGTTGTTCGTGCCCTTCAAATAAAGGTTTAGCTTTTCCTACATTCGTCCATTCTGTAAATCCTTTTCCCCACCATTCATCATTTTCGGGTACAGGATGGTATTGAGGGAGATAGAATGCAAGGGGCTTTATTTTTTTCATAATTGATTTAATAATAATGTTACCAACTTTTATAATAAACTTTTTGAAGATAGTGCATTGTGTTGTACGTAAACTTTCCTACATTCTTCAGTATTAATTTTTCTGTAAGTGTTTTATTATCAAGTTCTCTAAGATATTTTTTGTGACTTTCAGTCAATCTGTTTTCTTTATAAGCCTCATGAATAAGTTTTAGGATTTTCTTTTTCATTTCAGGCTGTTCTTTGTGTTTCAGATAAATATCAAAGAATGATACATCTAAAAAATTTTTCTTTTTATGAGAGTTTGTGGCGTGCATTCTATAGCTGCAGGATTTGGTGTCATCATAGATGAAGTCATATTTCTGGCTTAATCTCAACCACATATCATAATCCTCAAAAGTTAAGGTTTCATCCCAGCCTCCAGTCTCTTTTATCAAAGAAGCTTTTGTGACGCACGACATTGCAGGAAGAAAATTATCTTCAAGTAATCTTTTGTAAAAGTTTCCTGATTCAATACTCAGATACCTATGAAAGTAAGGGATAAAAGTATTTTGAAAACGTACAGAATTATCGTCTATTATATGGGCATTTGAAAATACCAGAGCTTCGTTGGGAGATGATTTTTCGAGAATGGCCACATGTCTTTCTATTTTATCTGGCTCCATAAGATCGTCAAGAGCTATCGTAATAATATACTTGCCTTTTGATATATTCAGGAGTTCATTCAAAGATTTACAAATTCCTTTATTCTGAGAATGAGGAATAAATACCGTTTTTAATTGGCTGTTTTGCGTAATCCATTTGTTTATAACATCTGCAGAATTATCTTTAGAACAGTCATCGCAAATTAAGATCTCGAAATTCTGATAGCTTTGAGATTTTATACTTTCTAAAGATTCAACTATAAATCGGGATTGATTATAGCTCAGGCATAATATCGAAACCAATGGTATTTCGGACATGTTTTTTTGTTTAGAATTATTAATAATTTGTTATTTGTATAGTGTTTATTCCAGTTGTTCTTTGGCGCCTTCAATTCCTAATAAACTCTGTACTTTTTTTCCCTGGTCATCCAAAGAATAAATCAACTCTCTTTTGTCCCCTTTTACTAAATAAATTTCAGAGGGAACGATATTAGCATTATCAATAAATTCAGGAATAACTAATTCCAGTGTGTATCCATCCAGGAATTTTTCATTTAAAAATTCGGGTTTAATATGTATTGTTGGATTTAAGCTGTCAACAGAAACCCTGTTGAGTTTTGTTGCTACAAGTTGTGAATGTATAGGACTTAAGCCAATGCGAAACAATTTGTTTTTTGTGATATAATGATATCCGTTTTCTTCTAAAGTAACCGGGTTGTGGTATACCATCTTTTCAAGATGTTTTAAAAGCCCCTTGGAATGGTATATGGTGGCATCAACAGAGAAAGGAAATGTCCAGTGATGAAATTCTGTATCAGAATAATAATCCCATTGATAATATCCGTCTTTCTTTTCTATATAACTTGGATGGCCCTCAAGGTTTTCGCCAACGTACATTCTATAGGAGGCATTTTCAGGGTTGTTTCTGATGATAGTAAAAACTTCTTCAGGGATATTTACATCTTGATAAAATACACCATCATCTGTATTGAACATGACAAATTCACAATTGCTTTCACGAATTATTTTTTGAAGAAGCCCTTTGAAGTTATCACTTTTTTTACTGAACAGATTTTTTTCCTTAAAAAATTTCCAGTCTTTTTTTGAATTTAAAGCTTTAATATAGGAAGAATCAAAAAAGACAGGTTTTCTTTCAACAAAAGAAATGCCTTTGTCCTCATATTTTCTTTTTAACAGGTCATAGCCATCTTTGTGAGCTCCGGTAGTGTGATAAAGAATGACAATTTTAGAATCGGTTTTAAAACGATCCAAAATAGACTGAATCAGATAATCCAGCTGCACTGCACGGTTATAGGAAAAAATTACATTAAGTACCATTAGCTGAAAGAATTTAAGGTTTTGATTATTTGGGTCACTTCATCGTCTGTCATTACAGGAGAAATCGGCAAGCTTAGTACTTCATTATGGATTTTCTCAGTAATGGGCAGCTGCAATTCTTTAAGTTGGGAGTAAGCCTGCTGATGATGAGGGGGAACAGGGTAATGAATTAACGTTTGTATTTCGTTTTCTTCAAGATATTTCTGAAGACGGTCTCTGTTCTCTGTTCTGATAACAAAGAGATGATAGACATGGCTGTTTTCCTCGATTTTATGATGTGGAAGTACAATTTCAGGATTTATTATTTCCGTAAGATAGCGTTCTGCAATGTCTTTTCTTCTTTTATTCTCCTCGTCCAGATATTTAAGTTTCACAGAAAGTACTGCTGCCTGTATTTCGTCTAATCTCGAATTATATCCCTGATACTGGTTGATATATTTCTTTTGAGAGCCATAGTTGGCTAATGTTCTGATGCATCTTGCAAGAGCTTCATCCTGACAAGAAACGGCACCGGCATCACCTAATGCGCCTAGATTTTTTCCGGGATAAAAACTGAAGCCTGCGGCATCTCCCAAGCTTCCGGATTTTTGGTTGTTCCAGACTGCACCGATAGCTTGGGCATTATCTTCAACAATTTTTAGATTGTATTTTTCGGAAAGTGTTTTGATTTCGTCTGAAAAAACAATGCTTCCATGTAAATGCACCAAAAGAATAGCTTTGGTTTTAGAGGATATTTTCTCTTCAATTTTAGCTAAATCTATATTGTAAGTTTCAATATCTGGTTCTACTAAAACGGGAACTAATCTATTGTCTGTAATGGCAAGAAGGGAAGCAATATATGTATTGGCGGGAACCAAAACTTCATCACCTTCTTTCATGATTCCAAGTTCTATATAAGCTCTGAAAATAAGTCTTAAAGCATCAAGACCATTACCAACCCCAATTGCATGGGGAACATTACAATAGGCTGAAAGCTGTTTTTCAAAAGTCTGTACTTTTTCTCCCAATAAATACCATCCGGAACGGAAAGTCTGTAATAGAGCATCTTCAATTTCCTGCTGATGGGAAAGGTTTACTGTTTGTAAGTCTAGAAATTTAATCATTGTTGTTTTTCTTTAAAAATTTTGCAGGGTTTCCTACCCATATTTCATTTTTGGGAATATCTTTTGTAACAACACTCCCAGCTCCAACAAGAGCATTTTCCCCAATCGTTACTCCTGCTAATATTGTTGCGTTTGCACCAATGGAAGCTCCTTTTTTCACTAAGGTTTTTACTAATTTAAAATCCTTATTTTTGGACTTTGGAAACAAATCATTTGTAAAAGTTACGTTTGGGCCAATGAAAGCATTGTCTTCAATTGTTATACCATCCCAGATTTGAACCCCTGGTTTTACTGTTACATTATCGCCGATTACAGCCTGATTTTCAATCAATACCTGGCAATTGATATTGCAGCCTTTACCAATAGTCGCATTTTTTAATATCACACAGAATTGCCATACTGAAGTACCTTCACCTATATTTTGTGACTGAACGTCTGCTAAAGGATGTATCATTTTGTATAACTTTTAAATTCATCAAAATCTCTGAAGTAATCTTTCTCATCATATAATTCCGAAGCTAAGCATAACAAAACAGCGCTATGGCTGAATTTGATATCTCTCCATATCAGTTTTGGGATATAAAGTCCTTTTGAAGGTGAATCTAAAATGAAACTTTCTTTATTTCCCTCCAGATCTAAAGTATTGAATTCAATAGTTCCGGAAACTGCAAATATGATTTGCTGAAGTGCTTTGTGGGCATGCCCTCCACGGATAACATCCTGAGGTGTATAATAAGTCCAGTAGACTCTTTTGATTTCAAAAGGAACATTTTTTTGATTTTCGGCTACAGTAATGTACCCTAAATCCTGAGAGCCTATTTTAGAAAAATGTATTATATGAGGACTATCCATGTGAATATAGGTTTTAATAGTGCTGATAAATGTATAAAATTATTAGCTGTAAAATTATTTTGGTTTTTCTCAGTTTCTTTCAACTTTGTGCGTGATACGAGGAAACAGAATTCCTGGTGACTTTATGATTTCACCAAATTGATTCTGCATCCCGTGTACTTCAAACCCGAATAATTCTGTTCTAAAAGCGATGTCGGATCTATTTATTCCCCAAAAGAAATCAAAATAATATGAATCTTCATTAATTGTATAGGGAGGAATTTCAAAGCTGACCGTGTAATCTCCCTTTTCTGAATTTTTATTCTGACTTACCATCATTCCTGTGCTCATTACAGTAAGATCATGGCTGTTTTTTAAAAAGAACGAAAGATCAATATCCACATTCTCCAGTTTACTCATAAAAGTAACGGTTATTTTAATCCCCGATTTAATGTTAATCATATCACCATTAATAGGCTCTGCTTTATATGATTTCACCAAAATCTTGTTATTTTCAACCTTTACCTCGTCATTTGAATAGTCATAAAGAAACTTAATATCACTGTTTTTTTGATATTCAAGAATACATTTATTGATGTCACCCTGTGTTACAAGATTTCCTCTGTCCAGTAAAATACCATAATTGCAAAGTTCTTTAATTGCTGTAATATTGTGGCTTACAAAAAGAATTGTTCTTCCTTCTCCTTTAGTAACATCCCCCATTTTTCCCAAACATTTTTTCTGAAACTCAGCATCACCTACAGCCAGCACTTCATCTATGATAAGAATTTCGGATTCGAGATGAGCGGCAACTGCAAAGGCTAAACGTACATACATCCCTGAAGAATATCTTTTTACAGGGGTATCTATGTATCGCTCTACTCCTGAGAAATCAACAATTTCATCAAATTTTCTTGTGATTTCTTTTCTTGTCATTCCAAGAATAGCTCCGTTCAGATAAACATTCTCACGTCCAGTCATTTCAGGATGAAAGCCTGTTCCAACTTCAAGAAGAGATGCAATTCTTCCGTTGCTGTAAATTTTACCGGTTGTAGGCTTCGTAACTTTGCTCAAAAGCTTCAGCAATGTGGATTTGCCTGCGCCATTTCTTCCAATGATTCCTACAGCATCTCCCTGTTCTATTTCAAAGTTGATATTCTGTAGTGACCATACATATTCTGAATCTCCCTTGGTCGCTCTGTCATTGGCTTCCCCAATTTTCAGATAGGGATCTTCTTTTCCCCTTACTTTATGCCAAAATCTGTTGAGGTCATGAGAAAGAGTTCCTGTTCCGACTTGTCCCAGGCGGTATTGTTTAGATATATTTTCTGCTTTTAAAGACAGCATATTTTAAATAATTTAAAATTAATAAAAAGGTACTAGTAAACACTATACAGTATCCATAAAGCTCTTTTCAACTTTATTGAAGACAAAAATTCCTATCATTAATAGAATAAGAATAATAATTGTACTGATTCCAAGCATAGCAGGAGAAAAATCTCCTACCCCGATCCATGCATATTTAAAACATTCAAAAATACCTGTCAAAGGATTATAATATGCTAGTTTTTTGAAGAATCCCGGTAATGAAGAGACCGGGTATATTACTGGTGTTGCATACATATATAAGCTTACTCCAAACCCTAAAAGCATTGCCAGGTCTTTATATTTCGTAGTAAGTGAAGAAAAAATCATTCCCACGCCTAATGCAAAAAGTGCCATGAGTAATATAAGAAATGGCGTTGCAAGAATCCATATGTTAGGATGAGCCTCTCCTTTATAATAATAATAGCCCCAGGTAAGGATGAACAGAACAAACTGTACTCCAAATCTCATAAGGTTGGAGATGACAATTGATAGCGGAGTTACCAGTCTTGGAAAATAAACTTTTCCAAAAATCCCGGCATTTCCTGTAAACGTAGAGGACGTTGCCAGTAATGAGGATGAAAAATAATTCCAAAGAGTAACGCCAGCCAGGTAAAAAAGAAGGGGAGGAGCCCCATCTGTCGGCAGTTTGGCTATTCTTCCAAAAATAATCAGATATACGATGGTTGTTAGAATGGGATTGATAAAAAACCATATAGGTCCTAAAATAGTCTGCTTAAAACTGGATATAAAATCTCTTTTTACAAACATATAAACAAGATCTTTGTATCTCCAGACTTCTTTTAGCTTCAAGTCAAATAGCGAATGATCTGCATCAATCGTCTCTGTCCACTTCTGTTGTGGTTCATTCATCTGTGTAAGTTTTTGCAAATTTATAATAATTAATTCTTACCCTATCTTTTAGTTTATAAATTTTCATGATCAATAAAACTAAAAAGCAACAACTAATATATTGATATTTGGTGGTATGAACAAGAACTATCGGCCATAAAGCCAATAGTCTATGATTTTTATAAATTGTATTTGTTATTTGCCAATAAGTTGTTTCAGGTATTCACCATAGCCGCTTTTACCATATTTTGCGGCCGTTTCAAGCAGTTTTTCCTCGTTGATGAATTTGTTTCTGAACGCAATTTCTTCAATACAGCCGATTTTAAATCCTTGTCTTTTTTCAATGACACTTACAAATTCTGAAGCGTCATGAAGAGAATCAAAAGTTCCAGTGTCCAGCCACGCAGTACCTCTGTCGAGAACAGCAACCTCAAGCTTTTCATTCTTTAAATAAACATTGTTAATATCGGTGATTTCCAGCTCACCTCTTGCAGAGGGCTTGATGTTTTTAGCGATTTCTACCACATTGTTATCATAGAAGTAAAGACCGGGTACCGCATAATTTGATTTAGGATTTAGAGGTTTTTCTTCAATAGAAACTGCCTTTAAGTCCTTATCAAATTCTACAACACCGTACCTTTCAGGGTCTGCAACGTGATAGGCAAAAACAACTCCTCCATCCGGATTGGTTTTGTTTTTCAGTAAAGTTCCCATTTCGGAACCGTAGAAAATATTATCTCCCAATACCAGTGCTGCAGAATCATCGCCGATAAACTGGTCACCTAAAATAAATGCCTGTGCCAAACCATCAGGGCTTGGCTGTACAATGTATTCTATATTACAGCCGATTTGAGATCCGTCGCCCAGAAGCTTGATAAAACCAGCTTGGTCGTGTGGAGTCGTGATGATCAGAATATCCTTGATTCCTGCTAAAAGAAGAGTGGAAAGCGGATAATAGATCATTGGTTTGTCGTAAACAGGCATCAGCTGCTTGCTTACTGCAATTGTTAGAGGGTAAAGTCTTGTTCCGGATCCTCCGGCTAATATTATTCCTTTCATTTGGTGGTGCGTATTACGCGTATTTCTTTTGTGTTATAAGTTGAATTCATTTTGCTATGTACAGATAATGATAAAGAATGAAATTTACTTGTTTCAATCCATTCTTTACTTTATCAATAGCAGGATGTTTAGCTGTATTGTTTGCTATAATAATCCTGATAGTTTCCTGAAGTTACATTCTCAAGCCATTCCTTGTTTTCAAGATACCATTCAATTGTTTTTCCCAATCCTTCTTCAAAAGTTACGGATGGTTTCCAGCCTAAATCCTTATTGAGTTTTGTAGCATCAATTGCATAACGTTTGTCATGGCCCGGTCTGTCTTTTACAAACGTAATCAGTTTTTCAGAATAGCCTTCCGGTCTTTCCAGTTTGGCATCCATTTGCTTGATCAGTTCTTTTACAAGATCAATATTCTGCCATTCGTTGAATCCTCCGATATTATAGGTTTCGCCAGTTTTTGCTTCTTTAAAGATTTGATGAATCGCTTTGGCGTGATCAATTACAAATAACCAGTCTCTGGTATATTTCCCATCACCATAAATTGGAAGGGGTCTTTCGTTGATAATATTCGAAATACAAAGAGGAATCAGTTTTTCCGGAAAATGATTGGGACCGTAATTATTTGAACAGTTGGAAACAATGAACGGCATTCCGTAGGTATTTCCATAAGCTCTTACCAAGTGGTCAGAAGCTGCTTTTGAAGCAGAATATGGAGACTGAGGATCATATGAAGTGGTCTCTAAAAAAAATCCCGTTTCTCCCAGGCTTCCATATACTTCATCTGTAGAAATGTGATAGAAAAGGTGAGTTCTTTTTTCATCCGGGAATCTGCCATGGGTATGATCAGAATTTAATGTCCAGAATTCTTTACAAAGATTAAGCAGATTAGCCGTTCCGTTTACATTGGTGTTGATAAAAGCCATTGGATCGGTGATACTTCTGTCCACATGGCTTTCTGCGGCTAAATGTACTACAGCATCAGGATGGTATTTTTCAAAAACTTTTCTAAGTTCTTCAGGTTGGGTGATGTCTGCTTTTTCGAAAACATAATTAGGCTCATTTTCTATGTCCTTTAAGTTTTCTAAATTTCCGGCATAGGTAAGGGCATCAAGGTTGATGATCGTAATGTCCGGATTGTTTTTTACAAATTCTCTTACAACATGAGAGCCAATGAACCCGGCGCCTCCTGTAATGATAATGTTTTTCATTTATTTATTTTGAGATGGTCTTTCTTCCTATACTTTTATAATGAAATCCATTTTGTTCAGGGATTTCCAGCGGATACATATTTCTGCCGTCAAAAATAACTTTGTTTTTCATTTTTTTCGCCATAAGCTCGAAGTTGGGATTTTTGAACTCAGGCCATTCTGTGGCAATAAATAATGCATCAACATCTTCCAGTGCATCATACATTCCTTTGGCATATTGTATTTTGTTGCCCAGAAGTTTTTGAACATTACTTTCTGCAACAGCGTCATATGCTATAATCTCTGCGCCTTTCTCCAGTAAAAGAGCAATGTTATCCAGTGATGAGGCTTCTCTTATATCGTCTGTATTTGCTTTGAAGGCAAGCCCCCACATAGCAATTTTTTTCCCTTCTATATTTCCGCCAAAATACTTCTCAATTTCTGATACTAAGATTACTTTTTGAGTGGTATTTACATTTTCAGTAGCTTCAAGAATCTGAAAATTAAAATCTTCCTGTTTTCCGGATTTTATAAGAGCTTTTACATCTTTAGGAAAACAGCTTCCTCCATATCCGATTCCCGGGAATAAGAATCTATGCCCAATTCTGTCATCACTACCCATTCCCAATCTTACCTTATCTACATCTGCACCTACCTTTTCGCAGTAGTTTGCAATTTCATTCATAAAGGTAATCTTTACCGCTAAAAATGAGTTCGCGGCATACTTTGTAAGTTCCGATGATTTCTCATCCATAAAAATAATCGGAATTCCTGTATTGGTAAAAGGCTGATAAATTTTAGACATAATGTCTTTTGCTCTTTCGGAGCTGGCACCTACGACTACTCTTGAGGGATTCATAGAGTCTTCAACGGCAAAACCTTCTCTTAAAAATTCAGGATTTGAAACTACATCAAAAGGGAGCTTTGTTTTAGAGGAGATTGTTTCTCTTACTCTGTCTGCAGTTCCTACAGGAACAGTGCTTTTATTGACAATGACTTTGTATTCTGTCATCAGCTCGCCAATATTGTTGGCTACCTGAAGTACATAAGATAAATCAGCAGACCCGTCCTCTCCAGGAGGAGTTGGTAGTGCCAGGTATATTACTTCACTTTTGTCTAAGGCTTCTTTAAGATTGGTCGTGAAAAATAATCTTTCAGACTGGATGTTTCTTAAAAACATTTCTTCAAGATTCGGCTCATAGATGGGAACAATGCCGTTTTTCAAACCTTCTACTTTTTTTTCATCAATATCAACACAGTATACTGAATTGCCAAGTTCTGCCAGAGTAGTTCCTGTAACCAATCCTACATAACCTGTTCCTACAATCGTTATATTCAAAATGTTTGTTTTTAAATTCTAGAAGCAAAAATAATAAAAATACTTTCACTTGCTTCTTTAATTTATCGTAAAAGAATTTTAAGCTATTTGCTTGATAATAAGATTATTTTGCTTTTTTAGAAAAAAGACGTATATTTGCATTGGATTTACGGGAAAAATGGGAAGGCTTCGAAAGAAAGCCTTTTTTCGTACTGTAAATCAAGATAAAAGAACGTATGGAGTTTAGAAAAAGAATTGAAGAATTATTAAATGAATTCCTTGAGACAAGACAAGATCTGTTTCTTATTGATCTTAAGATCTCTGCAGGGGATGATATTACAGTGATTTTAGACGGAGACAATGGAGTTTCTTTGCAGGATTGCCTTGATGCAAGCCGTGCGATTGAATTTAATATGGATCGTGAAGAGCATGACTTCAGTCTTCAGGTGATGTCGGCAGGACTGAGCGAGCCATTATCCACACCAGACAGTTCAGTAAAAACATTGGAAGAGAGATTGAGGTGATGCTGGAGGATTCTTCTAAAATTGAAGGAGAATT
>JASLCD010000145.1 GCA_030146295.1 Chryseobacterium sp. | reverse complement strand
GGAAGTACGCTTATTATATCAATTCTCATTGTAATGTTCCGTTTTTCTTAGTAGGTATAATAATTAATCTTAAAGAAGAATCTTTGTTGATATAGCTCCACATCCAGTTGAAGAATATGGCCAGCTTATTTCGAACGCTCAAAATTAGCATTAAATGGAGAAACATCCAGAAATACCACGCCAGAAATCCCTGAAATTTTATAAACGGCAGATCAACAACGGCTCTGTGCTTCCCTATGGTTGCCAATGATCCTTTATCATCATATTCATACTCTGCCCACTCGTTCTGACTTTTCTTTAATAGATTTTTACCTAAATTTTTTGCCTGGTTAATGGCTACGTTAGCTACCTGTGGATGCCCCTGCGGATATTTTGGTGTTTCCATATAGGCAATATCCCCGATAGCATAAATATTATCGTACCCTTTTATTTTATTATATCGATCTACAATATATCTGTTTCGCACTAATTTTTCTTCAGGAAAACCTCCTACAACATTTCCGGTAACTCCGGCTGCCCAGATGACATTATTGGAAGGTATTTCTTTTCCGCTTCTAAGGTGTACTTTGTCTCCATCATAATCTGTTACCACCTCTCCACTCATAAAAGTCACCCCAAGGTCTTTGAGGTATTTTTCAGACTTCTCCTGGGCTTCGCTGCTCATTACAGCAAGCGGCTTTTCTGTAGAACTTACCAGAATAATCTTCAGATGGTCAAAGTTCATGTAAGGATAATCTCTTGGAAGGATCTCTTTTTTCATTTCGGCAAAAGCTCCCGCCAGCTCTACTCCTGTAGGCCCGCTTCCTACGATCACGATATTCCAGTTTCCGTCATCGCTCCTGCTTTTTTCAATAATCAGTTTCTCAAAGGTCATCAACACATGATTTCTTATGCTGATCGCTTCCTGAGTATTTTTCATTCCGAAAGCCTTCCCTTCCAAATCTTTGTTCCCGAAAAAATTAGTTTTACAGCCCGTTGCAATGATAAGTTTATCATACGTAAACTCTGCCTCATCAGTAATCACTTTATGGCTGGCAGGGTCTATTTCTTTCACCTCTGTCATACGGAACTGTGTATTTCTGGACTGCTGAAAAATCTTTCTGAAGGGGAATGAAATATTGGAAGGTTCTATCCTTCCTGAGGCAACCTGATAAAAAAGCGGCTGAAACATATGATGATTCATCCGATCGAGAACAATGACCTTTTTGTTCTTGTTATTCAATGTTTTTGCAAGCTGCAGCCCCGCAAATCCTCCTCCAATAATGATGATTTTTTCGCGTGTTTCCATAATACACAAATTTACTGATTTTATTTTAGCATTTAGCAGTGAAAAAAGTTAGTTTTGCAAAACTTTATGACACCAAAAAAGTACACCAAAAAAACTGCCAAACAAGTCCATAAATCGCGACGGAAGAAGTATTTTTTCCGAAGATGGGTGATATTGGCTATTTTAATGATCGCATTAGTAGGAACCGGGCTTTATTTAAGACAGTCTATCAGTTATTACTATGCATTGTACTTTAATAAATTTAAGCATAAAAAGCTTCATAACAGTGAAAAGGAAGCCGCAAGAATTCAGAGAATATTAGCCAGCAATCTTGATAAGACCTATGGTTTTGATGTTTCCCATTATCAGAACCGTGAAGACATCAAATGGGACAGTCTCAGCATAGGAAATAAAACGATTCCCTTAGAGTTTGTTGTCATGCGTGCAACGATGGGAAACCGAAGTGCCGATAAGCATTTTGACGAATTCTGGGAAATTGCTAAAAAGCATGATCTGATCCGTGGTGCCTATCATTTTTACAGAGCTGATGAAGATCCCGTGATCCAGGCTAATAATTTTTTAGAAAATGTAAAACTTGAAAGCGGAGATCTTCCTCCTATTCTTGATATTGAAAAAATTCCGAAGCGTAAAACCAACAAAAAACTGATTGAAGATCTGAAAGTATGGTGTAAAATTGTAGAAGACGCCTATGGTGAAAAGCCGATTATCTATACTTACTACCATTATTACAAAGATTTTCTGAAAGGCGAGTTTGAAGGTTACCCTTTATGGCTTGCCAATTACAATGATGTTCCGTCTCCTTCACCTGATGATGAGTGGGATTTCTGGCAGTTTACAGAAAACGGTATTGTTCATGGTATCAACGCTAAAGTGGATCTTGATATTTACAATGGTAATTCGTGGTCATTGAAAAGGTTGACACTGGATTAAAACAAAGGAAAATGAAAGGGGAAAAATAAGATTTGATAAAGTTTCAATGAGTCAACTTTCAAAATTAGCCAACTGATATGACTTCTAGCCATCATCTTCCCACTTCCATCCTTTATTTAATTACTTTTTCCTAAAAAATTCAGAATATCTGTAGTAAGCTGATCTGCATTTTCAAAAGGAATCATATGGGTGGCATTGCTGTAGATTTTAAGTTCGGCATTGGGTATTTCTTTGGCAATAAGTTCGGTATGATCACGTTTGATCACATCTTTATCACCGGCAATTACCAATACTTTACTTGCAATTTTATTTAAATCTTTCTTCGCAATACGTGGCTGTGTCAGCATAATTTTCAAAAGCCTTTGTTCATTAAACTTTTCAGGATCTTTCAGTTCTTTCATTACCAGCATCTTATTTTCAAAATGATCAGTAAGCCTGTCATCTACTCCATCAGGAAAAGCATTGGCTCCAATAGTTATCAATTTATGAAGTCTTTCCGGATATTTCAGAGCGAATTCCAGTCCTGTATTTCCGCCATCGCTCCAGCCTGCAATATTTACTTTATCGAAATTTAGCTTATCTGCAAGGGCTTTTACATCATCTGCAAACATTTTGTATGTAAAATCTTTTTTAGAAGAATCTATACTTTTCCCCTGCCCTCTTGTATCTATAGCAATTACTTTATACTGCTTTGATAAAGCAGGAATCTGCTGATAAAAATCTTTAATACTTCCTGAATTGCCATGAAGCAGAATCAGTGGTTCTCCATCACCATACACCTCATAATAAAGGTTGGTATCCTGAAGTTTCAGATAGTTTCCCACGGCTTTATTCTGACCATACACTGTTTGCTCCGATTCCTGAATATATTTTGATACGTCAGGCATCAGTGCTTCTGCGCTATCATCTGCAAAACCGTTTTCATCATCCATATTTTTGTCTCCGTTTTTATCCATTTTCACATCAATATTAATCGCTGGCGCAGCAAGAGTCATCTTTGTCCAGTCTCCATAAAATTTTCTTATAAATCCAGTTTTAAACAATGCTGCACTTATATTGACTCTCCCTTCAAATTCTTTTAAAAACTGAATTCCTATAAAAAACTTTCCATGAACCCAGATATTACGGTCATTAACATCCAATGTATAAGTTCCGTCTGTAATCATATCGCTGGTAAGTTCAACGGTAATTTCCTCATCAAGAATATTTTTATCCGGAAAACCATTTTTTTCACTATAAATATTATACCGCATGATGACAGGCTTATCAGAAGTATAGCTGGCAATATTCAGGTTAATATTCCTGATCTTTGATTTCTTTTTCGCATTAAAAGCCAATGCGGTTTCACCAAGAAAATCTTCTTTTCTGAATTGTGGATTTACCGAGTACATTACACTTTTTGTCTTGGTATTGACTCCCCAGTTTTTATCAACAAGTTTCTTAGGCTTAATGGTGATCTCTTTAATATTTTTCGTTTTCTCTGTTAAAAATATTTTTTGCTGATCATTTTTTTTAAAATTCTGTATTGTTTCCTGGTAAGGGTTAAATCCCGGTACTTCTATTTTTATTTTCTGCTGGGGATCTGTATTGGAAAGATCAATTGAAAAATTTCCTTCTTCATCAGAGATTGTTCCGATTGTTTTTTTTTCAATTCCAATTTTCACATAAGGAATTGGATGGTTTTCATGTTTAGAAATAATAGTTCCGGAAATAATCTGCCCATGAAAGGCTGAAACTGCCAGGAGGGGTAATAAAGTATAATGTATTTTCATGGTAAAAGTTTGAAGCAAACTTATTTATTTTCAACATCGTGCTGTCATAATACTTTATTAAATTTATTCTCTTTATAGTTAAAGTTATTGTAAAGCCTTTCAACATTTTTATAACAACTCTAAAAAACTTTTAAATTCCTTCCTGTTAAAGGATATTCATGATTTCTTCCCATGAATGTACTCTTTCGTAAGTTTCATTTTCGATCAGTTCATTATGAGGCTGCGTAAATATCAATCGTTGTCCCGAAAAATGATCCAGATTTTTTGGATAATCGTCAATCATCACATCTCCGGAAACTACTTTCTTACTTCCGCAAAGAACGATCTGCTCCCAAGTGATGAATGGAAAATGCTCTGCCAGCCAATCATATTTTTCTCTTAAGCTGTTGGGAAACTCCATTCCGGCAGAAACAATATAAAGTTCGTATTTCTTATTCAGATATTCCATTGCTTCACGGCTTCCTTTCATGACCGGCAGGGTTCTGAAAAACCCTACTTCATTCACGTGTTTTTTCCCATTCGGAAATGATTCTATTTCAGGTTTCCCTGTCAAGTCACTGATTTCAATTTCTTTTCCTGTATCTCTTTTTTCAAATTGTACCAGCTGATGATATACATCCGCCATTACCCCATCCATGTCGACAATTACTTTTTTCATTACTTCAATCAGATTTTTGTATTATTTATTATTATTTTAAAAATATATTCATTGCGTCTTATCAAATTTACTGAATAGTTTTTTCAGCCTGACTGTAAACTCTATTAAAAAATTATAAATATTCATTTTTATAAAAGAGGTTCCGGGACATTTTAGGTTACATTTTCGTACTTTTGCGGTTCAATTCAAAATTAAAATCAAACCATTAATTTCCAATGAATTACGTTTCTGCAGAAAATCTTACCA
>JASLCD010000120.1 GCA_030146295.1 Chryseobacterium sp. | reverse complement strand
TTTAATTTTTAAATTTATTTAAATAAACTTAGTTTATAAATATAAACTCAACTATATTCGGGAAATTATTAATTTAATAACTCTTTCAAAAAACCCTTATACAAAAGGTAAAAAACATCCTTTCTAAAATTTAATTTTTAATTTCACTATTCCTTTACAGTACTCTTCAACACTAAAAACTTAATAAACTTTACTAGAATTTCATCCTATTTGTTTTTATAAACCAATTATTAGCATAAATAAATATAAAAACGGTATAAATACTAATATTCATTGTAAAAGAACTGTCGACAAGTTTGACTTCATTTTTAAGAACATCTTCCGATGCCCTTACTTTGTTACGACTTATCTCATTACTACATGAAAGTGACGGGCAATATGTACATATTTTAGCGCTTTTTTCAATAAAACATAATAAACTTTCTATTTACTTTTAAATTCTTCCTTTCCATACTATTTCAAAATATAAAGCAGTATTAAAACATAAATTAATGTAATTCACTTCAATCTTTAATATAAGCTGCACCTAGGCCTAATATTTTTAAACAGTCAATTTTTACAATAACCTCTCAGTATCATATAAATAGCGATATACAAACTGATTACAAATTAAAATAAGGTATTGGCGTCATATCCTTTACAGAGCAAATTCCTCTAAATAGATTAAAATACCGCCAAATTTTTTTGTTTTCATGTTTTTCAACTAATAACATTCTTTACAATTATTTTATAATAGGGTATCCAATCCTAGTTTTATATTAATTTATAAAAATCAAAAAATCTCTATTTTTTTTTAAATAAAAATTACACTTTTAATTAAAATTATTTTATATATTTTTATATTTTATTTCTAAAAGTACCATGTTAATCAATTTATTTGTATAACCGCTGCCGCTGGCACAAAATTAGCCAAATTTTTCATCTTTAACTCTTATTTTTTAATTATTTTTATTAAATCTAACTTCTTTTTACTCATTTTTTTAAATTTTAAAATTAAAGTTTAAAGAATTTACTAACACACAACCAAAATTAAATTTAACCTGATTTCTAGGCGAAAACACATCGAAAACACGAATTTTTAAATTTTGAGTTTTGCAATTTTAACAAGATACCCCTCTTACTAATTTTATACCTGGTATTCTAAAAACAGTATAGAGGTACGATAATATACCTGCATCTAACGACATGGCTAGTAGAGTCTTATCGTAATTGTCTTATAATTACACCGTTTTTTTGGTAAGATATTGCCTAGATTTGTAGTTGAAGACTATAATTCTTTATGTCTAGCCGCCCATCCCCTGGCCCATATTCCTTGAGCTCCTTCATTTCAATAAACCTATCGCAATGTGACAGGATGCAACCTTATCAGGTTTGGGGGTAAATCCAGGTTGAGATGTAAAATTATTTCATCATCCCATAGGTTTTAGTGTAGACAGGCACAACAAATTTTGAGTTTGTAAGAGACATTCGGCAGTCAAACCTACTTCTCTTGTAATATGCCTGACTAAAGGGTTGTTTTGATAGAACAAAAAAAGTATTTTTATACTATTACAAAATTTCTAATGCTTTTAAAGCTTCTTTGAATCCTAAATTCAATACATATAATCTGCCAATTAGAAAATTTTAAAATGATAAGAAAAAATCTATTGAACTTTAATTCAATAAAATTAACTTTTAATTTATTTTTATAATAATAATACTAATAAAACTAATTTTTATTAACCTATTTTATTTTTTTACAACAGTTAATAAACCTTGAATTGCTCTTTTAACCCTCTTATGCATCACTTTTTATATTAGATTTATTATTTTTTTCTTTTTTAAAAATACATGAATAACAATTATACTTTTATTTACAATAATTAGAGGTATTTTAATCCTATTTAGCTATATTACCTCTTTAACAACACATAAAGAAAAATATTTTTTTAACTTTAACTGAATAATTTTTATTAATTTAATTTTATTTTGCAATTTTATATACATTTATAAATTTAAAAAAACCTATAAGCCCTTTCAAAATATAACATTTTCTGATTTTAACTGAATCAAAACATTTACAGATAGAAAAAAAAATCTTATTTCTTTATTCAGAATTTTTTACATTCTTATTGCTCTATTTTTCATTATAGAAGTTATTAACCACTCTAAAAACGCATTACGTATTAAATTTTTATAAAGTAAGCTAAATTTCAAGCTAATGGACTCATAATCCAAAAATGATACTATATTAAATCCTTTGTAAATAAACATAATTAAAATCAATAATACATATAAAATAAAATTTATACAATTTTTTAGTATTAACATACTTATTATTTCAATTATAATAGCCCTCTCTAGCCCTTCTTGATTATTATACTGAATTAGAATAGAAATTAACATACTTTGCTTCATTCCTCTTCTTTTTAACAAAATTAATAACAATAAAGCCATAATAAAATATTTTATTATTCAAACCTTTGCAAGTAGTATTTTTTTACTCTGTTGCTTTATTAATATATATCAAAATTGAAGAAATATTATTATTATTATAACAATACTAATAAAACTAGGCATATTTCCTTTTAATTCTTGATTTATTGAAATTTCAGAAATATCTATTTGACCTATTACCTTCTTATTATTTACAATTCAAAAAATTATTCCTCTTTCTTTATCTTCTCAATTTTTATTTTCTCAAAAACTTTTTATTAATATAATCATCATATTGAACATATTTTATAGAAGAATTTCAATACTTTGAACTACATCATTAAAAAAAATCCTTGCTTTATCTAGAATTAACCATACAAGTTGAATAATATTTTTAATATTTTCAGAAAAATCCTGACTTCTTTATTGAATAATTTATTCTTTAATTTCTTTTTTTGGTATTTACTTCTTAAATAAAAATAAAATTAACTATTTAAATCAAACTTTTAATAAAACACATAATATAAGACCTTTAATCTTATTTTTTTTTAATCTAAGAAGAATTCCTCCCTTCTTAGGGTTTTTTCTTAAATGATACACACTTAATTTAATTTTAAATCAAAATTATCTTACTATTTTTATTATAATCTTATCAACAATTATTACTTCTTTTTTCTATATACGCTGTATTTTTATTATTCTTTGTAACTGAAAATTAAATATATCAACCTTTAAAACTAAAACACCCATCTACTTTATATCTACTCAATTATTTCTTATTCTTATTACCCCTGAACTTTTACAACTTTAACTATTATAATTTAAACATAAAATATTGATCTTGTAAATCAAAAATAAACCAAATCTTTAATAGTGTTTATTTAACTTAATAATAAAGTGTGTATTTTGAAAATACAAAATAGAAAACTCTAATAAACTCAAGAATTTAAGTTAAATTAAACTATTTATTTTCAAAATAAAAAATATAATAAAATAATTCTTACTAATATGGCAGACATATGCAAAGAATTTAAACTTCTTCTATACTTTACAGTTATTAGTAATAAAACCTTTAAATTATTTTTTAAATGCCGATCTTTCCATTATTACTTTAGTATATACTTGGATATTAATCACTATTTTAGTAAGAGTAGCCTTTATTACATTATTTGAACGAAAGATTTTAGGCTATGCTCAGGTTCGAATAGGGCCTTTTAAGGCCGGTTGGGGGGGTTTTCTTCAACCTTTCGCAGACGCTATTAAATTATTATGTAAAGAAAACTTTAAAATAACCTTTTCTAATAAATATTTATACATATTTAGTCCAGCCTACCTTCTTATTTTAGCTTTATTAATATTTTTATTATATTATTGAAAATATTTTAATACAATAAGCTATGAATTATTATTTTTTATAATTATTTCCAGTTTTAACGTCTACGGAGTATTAGGAGCTGGGTGAAGATCAAACTCTAAATATGCCCTAGTAGGAGCTTATCGAAGAATTATTCAAATAATTTCCTACGAAGTAAGACTCTCTTTCTTAATCTTAAGTATTATTATCTTCAATAAAACATTTAATCTAAAACAACTATCTTTTTCACAATCATATATTTGATTTATTTTTATCTTTTGAAACGTATTATTAATATGACTAATCTCTATTTTAGCTGAAACCAATCGAACCCCTTTTGACTTCGCAGAAAGAGAATCCGAACTAGTATCCGGTTTCAACGTTGAATACGGAGCTACAGGTTTTATATTATTATTTTTAGCAGAATATAGCAATATTTTAATGATAAGATATATTACAGCTTTCCTTTTTTTAAAAAATACAGGAATATTTAATTGAAAAATAGGTATTATTATATATTTTTACATAATTGTACGAAGAACTTTTGCTCGATTTCGAATTGACACATTAATAAATATAGCATGAAAATATATCTTACCATATAGTCTACTGGCCACCTTATTTTCATTTAATTTAAAACATATTCCATCACAAATAATTTAAAAATTTCTTAAATATATATTTTCTTTAAATTTGCAATTTAATATTTTTAATAAACTATAAGAAATAGTAAAAGAAAATCTTTCATAAATAAATTTACAATTTATCGCTTTTATCAGCCATTTTACCATATTTCTCTGCGATGAATGTACTCAACAAACCATAAAGATATTGGCACCCTTTATTTAATTTTTGCAGCTTGATCTGCAATAATAGGCACAGCTCTTAGTATAATTATTCGAATTGAACTTGGACAGCCTGGATCCTTCATCGGAAATGATCAAATTTATAATGTTATTGTTACAGCACATGCTTTCATTATAATTTTCTTTCTAGTTATACCAGCTATAATTGGAGGGTTTGGAAATTGATTAGTACCAATAATAATTTCTGCCCCTGATATAGCATTCCCACGCCTTAATAATATAAGATTTTGACTTCTTATTCCTTCCATATTTTTTATAATTCTATCTTCAATAGTAGAAAGAGGAGTTGGAACAGGTTGAACAGTATATCCCCCTTTAGCAAGCAATATTTCACACAGAGGCAGCTCAGTAGATTTAGCCATTTTTAGTCTTCATTTAGCAGGAATTTCTTCTATCTTAGGTAGAATTAACTTTATCACTACTATTATTAACATACGACCACAAAAAATAAAAATAGATCAAATACCTTTATTTGTATGGTCCGTTTTTATTACTACAATTCTACTACTTTTAGCCCTCCCAGTATTAGCAGGAGCTATTACAATATTACTAACAGATCGCAATTTTAACACCTCCTTTTTTGATCCAAGAGGAGGAGGAGACCCTATTTTATATCAACATCTCTTTTGATTTTTCGGACACCCAGAAGTCTACATTTTAATTTTACCAGGATTTGGAATAATCTCCCACATTATTTGTTACCAAACAGGAAAAAAAGAACCTTTTGGCACATTAGGAATAATTTATGCTATAAGAGCCATTGGAGCATTAGGTTTTGTGGTATGGGCCCACCATATATTTACAGTAGGAATAGATATTGATACTCGAGCCTATTTTACATCAGCAACAATAATCATTGCGATTCCAACAGGAATTAAAATTTTTAGCTGAATAGCCACCCTCCATGGTTATAAATTTAAATCAAACCCTTCTTTATTATGGTCTATAGGATTCATTTTTCTCTTTTCAATTGGAGGATTAACAGGAATAATACTTGCAAACTCTTCAATTGACATTATTCTCCATGACACCTACTATGTAGTAGCACATTTTCACTATGTTCTATCCATAGGTGCTATTTTTGCAATTATTGGAGGAATTTGCCACTGATTCCCTATAATACTAGGATTAGCTATAAATAATAAATTTTTAAAATACCATTTTTACATAATATTTTTAGGAGTAAATTTAACATTTTTTCCTCAACATTTTTTAGGTCTTTCTGGAATGCCTCGACGATATTCAGACTACCCAGATTTTCTAATACTATGAAATATAGTATCTTCAATAGGATCAATTATTACCCTTCTAAGTATATTATTCTTTATATTTATTATCTGAGACATATTTTACAGATATAAAATCATTATTAATACCCAACACCCTAATTCCTCAATTGACTGATCTCAAAATCTACCACCTATAAAACATACATTCAATTCAATAACCAAATTACTTTATTAATGTCAACATGATCTACAATTTCTTTCTGTGATGCAAATTCTCCAACTATAGAACAGTTAATTTTTTTTCATGACCACACAATAATAATCATTATTATAATAACAACTTTAATCACATATATAATATTAAATATTATTTTAAGACAATTTACCAATCGCTATCTTATTGAAGACCAAACTATTGAAATTATTTGAACCGTGATTCCAACAATCATACTTCTTTTCATCGCATTACCAAGCCTTCGAATCTTATATCTAATAGAAGAAACATTTGAACCTAGTTTAACTATTAAAATTATAGGCCATCAATGATATTGATCATATGAAATATCTAATTTCAACATTGAATTTGATTCCTTCATAATCCCAGATACAAACCTGTCAAAAAATAATTTTCGATTATTAGACGTAGATAACCGACTAGTTATCCCTTATAATACCCATTTGTCATTTATAGTCTCCTCTGCAGATGTTATTCACTCATGAAGAGTTCCATCAATAGGCATAAAAGTTGATGCAATCCCAGGCCGATTAAACCAAATTGGTTCCTTCCTAGGCCGTCCTGGGATTTTCTTCGGGCAATGTTCAGAGATTTGTGGTGCTAACCATAGCTTTATGCCTATTTCTGTTGAGTCAACTAGTATTAATAATTTCTTTACCTGAGTAGATATATTCTTTAGGAATGGCTGATAAAAGCAAAAGTCTCTTAAACTTTCTATAGATTTAACCAATCTTTCCTAAGTTGTTAGTTAAAAAAATAACATAGAAATGTCAAATCTAAATTATCAAAGATACAACTTAATACCACAAATAAGCCCAATAAACTGAATCAATATTCTTCTCCTTTCAAGTATCATTATTTATATTATATTTATTTCATTTTATTTTCAT
>JASLCD010000116.1 GCA_030146295.1 Chryseobacterium sp. | reverse complement strand
ATAAAATTATCTCATTTGCAACATTTGTTGGTCTCCTTTATGCTTGTAGTACAACAAAAAAAGTTCCTGAAGGCGAATATCTTCTTACCAAGAACAATTTAAGCTTCGAGGATAAGAGAGAATTTTTCGATGAGGAACTCAAAGATTATATTCAGCAAAAGCCCAATAAAAAGCAATTTCTTTTCATGCCATTAAGTCTCCTGCTGTACAACATGGCTGATACAAAATATGATACCATACTTAATGAATACATGACGTATCCCGGTGAGATGAGAAATCAGAAACTGAGAGATTCATTATTCCTTAAATATAATATGAAAAGCAGTGTCGGAAAAAGCCTGCTGTTCGATCGTTTATTGCACAACTGGGGAACACCTCCTGTAATTCTTGATCAGACGAGAAGTGAAAAAAGTGCCGAATCTATCAAAAAAAGACTTACCTACAGAGGATACTGGGATTCTGATGTAACCTTTAAACAAAATTTAGATTCCGCCTCCAAAAAAGCAACCGTTAATTATTCTATTAAGCATAACGATCCTACCCGGATCAAGGATTATTTTTACAATATTCCGGATCAGGGGATCAAAGGCTACTACAACTATAATCTGAACAAAAGTCTTGTGAGATCCGGGCAGATTCTGGATCAGACCGTTCTTGAAAGAGAAGTAACCCGAATCACTGATCTGATGAGGGAGTTTGGTTTCTACAGATTCAATGCCTCCAATGACGAAGTTTATTTTGTAGCAGATTCTCTTAAAAGCAGAAAGCAGATTCCTTTGACCCTTGAAATTCATAAAGACTCTCTGGATACTCCCTATAAGATTTCTACTTTCGGAAATATAGATGTCGCCATTATAGATGAACCGGGAGATTATCCTAAAAACACAAAAAAAGACAGTTTAAGGAGAATAAGATTCCATACGATGAATGATAAATATAAACTTTCATCTATATGGAGGGCTATTATTCCGGACAGTAAAAAGGTTTTTGATCAGACTAAACTTGATGTAACCAAGAGAAACCTTTTGGCCATGAATAATTTCAGCATCGTTAAGGCAAGAGATTCTCTGAGACAAGGAGGAATGTCTTCACCTAACGACAGTATTGTTGATTTATTATATGTATTAAAACCGCTTCCAAAGTACGAATTTAAACTGGGAACAGATATCAATTATTCTCAGGTCTTGAATCTCGGTATCTCTCCTTCCGTAGACCTTACTACCCGAAACGTTTTCAGAGGGGCAGAAAACCTTTCCACAAGCCTTTCAGGGACATTTGGATCGATCAGAAGTACCAAGGACATTGACAAAAGAGTTGCCGCCTATGAGATATCAGCTCAGGCATCTTTGAATTTCCCGAGGCTATTGCTTCCTTTTAATTATTATAAATTCATTCCTAAGCGGTATACACCTACTTCATCTATTTTGTTGGGGGCATCCATACAGAACAATATCGGTTTGGGAAGATTGATTTTCAATACGGGACTGAACTATCAGGCAAGTGTTAATGATCAGGTGTATCATAAGCTTACTTTATTCAATACTCAGGTCAGTCTTACAAAAAATAAAGATGCCTACTATGATTATTTTGTGAATGACGGAAGGGTAAAAGATGAAGTTTTCGGGAATTATTTTATGTTTAATCCTGAAACTGCGCAAACCGGACAAGATTATAAAGATGGAAAGCTTAGTGTAGATGAAGTTTCCAAAAAGATTATTGAGAATGATGCTTACCGCGGAAGTCTCAATCAGCAGGGAAGAGATCTTTTAACGGCATTTACCGGAACATTGGTGAACAAAGACAGACAGACGCAGGATGTGCTTATTTCTTCCATGATTTATAACTTTGTATACAGTGAAATCGGGAAAAAAGAATATCCAAACGCCTTTTATTTCAATGGGAAAGTGGAGCTTGCGGGTAACATTTTAAGCTTATTCAATAAAAAGGATAATGACGGGGGGGTTGTTACCGGTCCTCAAAAAACCATTTTCGGACTGCCCTATGCACAGTTTATAAAATTTGACATTGATGCCAGAAAGTATTTCAAATTCAATGGAAACCAGACATTGGTACTTCGTCAGTTTATCGGGGTGGGAATACCGTATGGAAATTCTCAGGATATGCCGATCATCAAATCATATTTCAATGGGGGTTCCAATGATATCAGAGCCTGGGTAGCATTTGGAGGGCTAGGTCCTGCAGATTCTCAGGTGGATGAAAGAGTACGTACTTACATGACAGATAATTTGAAGCTTACGACCAATATTGAATACCGAATTCCATTCAATAAGACTTATGAGGGAGCTTTATTTACCGATATAGGAAATACATGGAGTCTTCGTAACTATAATGACGGATATGGGGATGAGTTTAAATTCAATAAATTCCTGAAGCAGGTAGGTATCGGAAGTGGATTCGGATTAAGGGTTAATATTGCCTATGTAACGGCCAGAATTGACCTTGCTTATAAGATGTATGACCCGAATAAACCTGAAGGTGACCGATGGAGACTTAAATATATCCAGCCTTTCAAACCTACTGTTAATATCGCGTTCGGATATCCTTTCTAATCCGGAGAAACGCCTAAAATAAAATATACTACAGCAATCACACGGGCGAGGATTTCCCTCGTCTGGTTTCTGTAGAAGCTTTCAGATTTCATGACATCCTGAGCATCAAAACCTAAAGCATTCATGTCATTATTTCTCGCAAAAAACAGCGCCCTCAGGTTATGATATCCCTGAGATACAATGATAACATTTTTCTTTTTATAGACATCTTTACAACGGAGAATACTTTTATAGGTATTGAAACCTTTTGGATCTTCCATTATAATATCTTCCGGAACACCTTCCTGATAAACCAGGTAATTTTTCATTGCTGCCGGTTCATTATAGCCTTTACTCTTCTCCCCACTCACTATAATTTTCTTGATCTTTCCGTGATGGTAAAGAAGAGCTGCAGCATCCATTCTTTTGGTAAAATAGGGATTCGATTTTCCGGATCTCATTTTCGGAGATGTTCCCAGAACAAGAGCGATCTCTCTGGGTGGAATTTTTGAGATTTTGGTATAGGTTCTCCCGTTGGTAAGCCCGAAAACCCACACATTACAGAAACATATCATCAGAATTCCCAATTCCAATGATATAAAACCCAGGTTAAATATGTTCCTAATAATTCTCAACTAAGATCAAAGTTAAGCTTTATTTTTTTACTTTTCACAATAGACATGCAAGCTAATATATGTCCCTGTTCTTCCTCTTTTTCGGTAAGATACTCATTTTCCAGCAGTTCCACCTCCCCTTCTTCCAAAGAACATTCACAACTTCCACAAATTCCGGACTTACACGAATAAGGAACCGGAAATTTCTGAATCAGAAGCTGTTGAAGAATTTTATCCCTGTTATCAGAAAGCATGGTTGTATATTTCTTTCCGAGCATGGTAAATTCAACCTCTATATCTTCAATCAGGGGAAATTCTTTTTCTACCGGATAAATATCATCATTAAACTCCTCAAAAAGTTCAAAATGGATATTCTTTTTCGGAATCCCGTGGTGATAGCAGGCGTTGGCCAGTGTCTTGATCATTTCTCCTTTTCCGCAGATCAGTACTTCGTCCACCGCATCCCAGATCGTAGATTCTTCGTCTGTATCATCCAAGTGAAGAATCTGATTAATGATAAGATTTAGTTTCTTGGCATCCAGTCTGCCATAAAAGAACTGATCTCCTGTATTCTCCTGTGAAAAGAAGTAAAAAATCTGAAGCCTGTCCCCACATGTTCTCGCAAGATGATCCAGCTGATCCCGATACACCAGATCATCAGAACTTTTATTTCCAAAAAATAAAAATAACCTCGTTCTGGGTTCGTTGTGAAGAATATTTTTAAAGTGACTCAAAATCGGGGTAATTCCAATACCGGCGGCAAACGCTACAATTGTCCTGAACTCACTGGGTTTGGAAACCAGTGTAAATCTGCCTCCAGGATCACTCACCCACAGATCATCCCCCACATTATACTGCTGAAATAACTGAGATGCAGCGCCTTCAGGAGAGTTGATCTTTATTCCAAGGCATATTTTCCCCTCATAAGGAGCTGAAGTCATTGAATAATCATTAATAACCTCTTTACCATGTGCTTGAAATCTTATACTAACGAACTGCCCTGCTTCAAATCTGAAATTTTCTTTTAAATTCTCAGGAATATCAAACTCCAGAGAAAAAGTATTTTTGGTCAGCTCTTCCTTTTTCGCTATTTTTAACGGATGAAACTGTATCAGTTTCCCTTTATAGATTTGTTGTTCCATAACTTCAATTCAAAAATAGATAAAAAATAATTTATGAAGAA
>JASLCD010000102.1 GCA_030146295.1 Chryseobacterium sp. | reverse complement strand
CTAAAATTGATTATAATATCACATTCTCATGGGGACACTTATCCAACTTCTATGTTAACCTTATTATGGATGACATCAAGCTTCAGAGCACAGCGAGTATTGTAGGAAGCCTGGGTTATACGGCAAGTACTACAGACTACCTGAATATTCCCATTGTTCCAATCGTTTTGGGACCTACAGGACTGATTTTAAGCCCTACTCTTTCTGCTGGTCCTTTCCTTGGTGTACAGGCTACAGGGAAAGTACAGGCACAACTTTTGGATCTTGAAGGAAATGCGAACTTTCTTGTAAGCAAAAATCCGGCGATTAATATTAATCTTCAAAAGAAATCAGAACCTGCCATCACCAGTGCAGAAGGAAACTTATCTGCGGAAGCAGGCTTAGAAGCTAAAGGAGCTGTAGGGCTGATGTTTATTTCTATTCCTATTGCCAATTCCGGATTAAGAGGAAGAGCTTCTGCCCTTTCGTCTTTAGGTTTGACATTTGTTCCTGAAAGAAAAGGCGTTATTTCTGTAAAAGGTAAAATTCAGGCTGATATGTTTTATGGTTTTGGAATAGCTCCTCTCAGATATGAAGGAACAATTCCACTTTTCAAAAAAGAATATATGCTGTATCAAAAGGATTTCAGCTTTTAATACAAAAACTTTCTATCGATCATAAGAAGGCCGCTCTTGTAGTGGTCTTCTTCGTATAACAGTCCCGCATACAATTCATTTACAATTCATTAGTTATTTTTATTATATTTACAAGAATGTACAATTTTAACCGATAACATTTAAAACCAAATTATCATGAAAACAATGAAAAAACTTTTGAGAAAAGATCTATCCACCATTTTGGGCAGTGGCCTGGGCGATGGCTGTCATATGGGCGGCAACTCTTATAATTGCCAGAACGACTGCCAATGTGCCTGGGGATATGCATGTGAAATGTATGAAGACGGAAATCCGGGACAATGCATCGCTGTAGGAGGTGGTGGAAACCCTGGCGGCGGTGGCGGAGGATGCAACCCTCCTTCTATTTGTGAAGAACAGCCGTATTAGTAATAGAAAACCGGAAGTAGTGATACTTCCGGTTTTATTTTTCACTCAAAAACAGATTTTTGTCAAAGCATTTCTGCCGTTCATCAAATTAAATTTCGTTCTGCTCTCCACCATCGTTGTTTTGCATCAGATTTTTAACAACATAAATTTATGAAGCAGCAATTTTTAGCTTTAAGCTCTCTGCTATTATGCATCCTTTGCACTGTAGAAACTAAAGCGCAGCAAACACCGGTTTTTCACATCGGAATCAAGGGAGGGACAAATTTTACAAAAACATCAACGGAGTTTTCTTCCTTGGAAGGGAAATACGGGCTAGGCTATCAGGCAGGAGTAATGACAAGAGTGGATCTCGGAAAGTTCTATGTACAGGGAGAAGCTCTGTTCAACAAAAGAAAGACATCTTACACATCCGAAAACGGAAGCTCCTCAAAACTTTCATGGAACGCTATTGATGTCCCTGTACTGATAGGATATAAATTCATTACAACAGATGATTTCAATATGAGAATATTTGCAGGGGGAGTTTACAGCTATGCCTTTAATAATAATTTATCTTCTTCCGAGGCTTTGCAGGAGGGATTTAAAAAGTTTGACAAATCCAATATTGGAATTACGGGAGGTATAGGGGCAGATTACAAAAACTTTACGGTAGATCTTAGGTACGAAACAGGTCTTTCAAGCATTAGCAAAGAGTTTAAGTCCAAACCTCACAGTTTTTCCCTCGGAATAGGGTATTTTCTGTTCTAAAAAACTTAAATTATCTTTACCTATTAGAAGCTGTTTTCCTGCAGTTTCTAATTTTTTTTATCAACTTATTACAAGTTCTATGACAAAATCTTTTGTTTTTAAAGAATACCTGTTTACTTTTATTTTCTGGCTTGTTCTCGCCATCGTATTGTGGTGTAATTTTCAGACTACTACAGAGAAATACCTTGCCACGATCCAGGCTGTGATCATTGTGAGTTTCTCTTTTACGTTTACCCATTTTTTAACAAATAAACTTCTTCCAAAAGCTTTACAGGAAAAAAGGATGAAACGTTTTCTGGTACAAGCGGTGATGGTTATTTCCTTGTTAAGCGTGATCTTCTCTGTTGTTTTCACATATCTTGAAGTGGCTCCCAAAAATGAACTTCCACCGAATTTTCCAGATCAGATTCCTTTTTTATGGAAAGGCTTTTATATGTCCCTGCCTGCTTCATTTTTGATCAACGGAGCTGCATGTGGTATCAAGTTTTATAAAGAACACGGAAGAATAGAGCGTGATCATATCCTTCTCCAGCAGGCTCATCTGGAAAACCAGCTGAAACTTTTACAGGATCAGATCAACCCTCATGTGGTATTCAATATCCTGAACCATATTCATATTCTGATGAAAACAGATACGCAGCTTGCAGACTTTTTACTGATGAAATTTTCAGATATTCTAAGGTATCAGCTGTACCACTGTAATCAACCTTTGGTTCCTTTGGATAAAGAGATTGAATATCTTCAGAATCTTGTTGAGGTAGAAAAGCTGAGATGGGGAAATGAACTGGATGTAAAAGCTTTCTGGGAAATTCATAACAGAAAAGCGTTTATTGCTCCTTTGCTCCTGATTCCTTTTATCGAAAATGCTTTTAAATATGTCTGCAGACTTCCCGGGCATAAAGGCTATGTGAAAATTTCCTGCACAGAAAAAGACAACAATCTTCATTTCTATGTCGAAAATTCCTATTCAGATATGGCGACCTATAAAAAGAAAGACGGGGTTGGCGGAATTGGTCTTCAAAATGTAAAAAAACGTTTAAAATTACAATATCCTGATTCTCATGATCTAAAAATTGAATCAGATCATCACATTTTTAAAATAACTTTAATTCTCAATCTATCAGACCATCATGAGCTCTAATATTCCTAAAATGAAATGCCTGATTATAGATGATGAGCCTCTTGCAAGATTCCATCTTAAAGAACTGGCCGGTCAAATTGACTTTTTATCGGTAGAAGGAACCTGTGCTACAGCACTGGAAGCAGACGCCAAAGTAAAGGAGAGCGAAATAGACCTTCTTCTCCTTGATATCAACATGCCTTATCTTACCGGTCTGGAATTTTTGGAACAGCTGGAAAATCCACCGTTATGTATTCTTACCACTGCCTATTCTGAATATGCTTTGGAGGGATTTCGTTTGCAGGTAGTGGATTATCTTTTAAAGCCTATTGCTTTTAACCGTTTTTATCAGGCGGTAAATAAGGCACAGCAGCAATTTATCATCAGCGAAAAACTGAAAAAGAATACCTCTCTGGATGATCCTTTTCTGTATGTAAGGCAGTCTGACTCCTTTATTAAGGTTTCATGGGTCGATATTTTGTACATAGAAAGTATGCAGAATTATACCAAGCTTCATTTTAAAGATAAGTCACTGGTTATTCATCAGACAATGAAAGCAATTGAGGAATCTCTTCCCTCAGATCATTTCTTCAGGATTCACAAATCTTACCTCATCAACATCACCCATATCGATATGATCTCGGGGGGACGGCTTTTTATTAACAAAATTGAACTTCCTATTTCCCGTACCCGAAAAGAAGAGTTGCTTAATCAGGTGGTATATAAGAAACTGATCAGCAAGTAGTAAACAAATAATTCATTATAAAAAAGGGAAGGCTTGTAAAAATACAATACGTCTTCCCTTTCTATTTTTATGGCAGATTCCAGCGCAGTGATACCGCAGCGTAAAATGTACTTGCAAATCTCGGATCTGCTACTTTTTTTTCTCTGAAAATACTTTTGATTTTTCGGTCATTTTCGCTGAAACTTCTCAGTATTGCCGTTCCGCCTGTGAGGCGTAATGTAAGTTTATCATTGATTTTCAATTCCGGTCTGAGTCCTGCAGTGATCTGCTGGTAACCCAGCAGCATAGATTTTCCGTCTATGTTTCTCTCTACTGTCATCCCGTTAAGATCTACAACAGCTTTCAAAGCAAATTTGTCCGAAAACAGATAAGCAGCTTCCATACCTTGTGGGAAATTGATATTGAATTTAATTTTTCCGTTAGTCTTCCAGTCAAAATAGATCCAGGGTAAAATCATGGGAACTCCAAAGGCGGTAGTAAGTACCGGTCCTCCTCCCAATGAAAGATTAGGGTTAAAATGTCTGATAAACAAAATTCCCCCCTGCCCAAGTACATCATCAAAACTGATTCTTTCAAGGTCTGTATACACACCTACGGATGCATTCATCATCATACTCCATTTCTTCCCTAAAGGCCTCATGTGTTGTATACCGACCTGCGCATTCAGCATCTGATCCGGAAATAATTGGGTTTCGTAATTTTTGTGGGTCATCTTTGCATAAGATCCGCTCAGCAGCATAGACCAGGATCTTACTTTCCCGTCGTTATCTTTTTTTACGGATAACGGAATACTCAGGTTAAGATCGATCCTTTTAAAATCACTTTTAGAATTCGTCTTTGTGCTGTCTTCAGGTCGTATATAACTTGAGCCTGGAATATATTCTGTTTTCAGCTCTGCAGAGAGGCCGGATTGTGCGCTTACCCAATATCCTAATGGCAATAAACAGCATAAAACCGTCGAAAGGGTTCTTTTCATATTTTAAATTTTATGCAAAGAGAACCCTTTGATTATTTTTTACAAAAATTACTTGATTAAGTGTCCGGATAGTATGACAACAGGATCAAATAAGCGGATTAGTTTTCCAATATACCATTCTGCTAAATGACAGAAGTTGTTTTTTGTGTCTTAAAAATACGGTATCCGAACCACACCGCAATGAGTGCCATTGCAGAACGTGTTACCACCATAGGGAGGATAGAATCTGCCTCCAAAAGACCTATAAGTCCTGACATTAAAAATGTTACCATAAGCTGCATGAATCCAAGTAATGCAGCAGCCGTACCTCTCCCCTCTTTAAATGGAGACAGCGCATGGGCAGATGTAATAGGAAATAAAATACCAATAGCCAGTAATGAAAGATAAAGCATTGCAATTTCTAAAGCTACCGAAATATTTTCTGCAGCAATCAGAATATGGAGGGAGCATACTACCAGTAATACAATGGTAGCTGTAAATAAAAGAGCTGAATTGCTTATTCTTTTGATCAGCTTAGGAGTAATATAAGCTGCCGTTATCAATGCAAGGGAGTTAAAAGCAAATATAAGACTGAACACACTGCTTGAGAAACCGTGGACTTCCATAAATAAGAATGGTGCATTCGAAATGTAAATAATAAGTGATGCAAAAGCAAGACTTCCTACCATTGTACTGTTGATAAAATCCTTGTTGGAAATGATCATTTTCAGCTGGTCTTTTAATCCTTTTTCATCCACCAGTTCCTCATCCGGAAGACTGATTTTGCTATTGGTTTCAGGTACATATTTGTATACCATAAAAAATGTGATCAGTCCCATGATGCATAGAAAGGCAAAAGAACTGTTCCAGCCCCAGAATTTAAGGAAAACACTTCCCAATAACGGTGCTACAATAGGAGCAATCCCACTGATCTGAGACTGTTGGGAAAAGATTGTTACCGATTTCTGTTTATCGTAAAGATCAATAATGATTGCCCTGCCGATTACAATTCCTGCACTTCCTCCAAACGCCTGCAGAAAACGCATTGCCCATAAAACATAAATATCTGAGGTAAAATAGATGGCCGCTGCCCCTATAATAAAAAGCAACAGGCCGCAATACAGCATAGGTTTTCTTCCTTTTTTGTCAGATAAAGGGCCCCATAATAATTGTCCGAACGCAAACCCGGCAAAAAACACCGAAATGGATATCTGGATATGGCCGATATCGGTATTAAAGATCTGGGCCATACTTGGGAAAGCGGGAAGATAAAGATCTATACTTAGTGACTCCAGCGTGTTGAGCAGTGCCAATATAAACACCACAATATTCAAATTCTTCTTCATAAATAACATAAGCCTTCACAGGCGGTTTTTCAGCTGCAAAGTTGCTGTAAAAAGCTTTATTTTTCAATAAAAGAACTGAAGGAAGGATAGCACAAACTGAGGATTCTCTTATCTGATTGCGCTCAAATAATTTATTTAAATTAAAAATTAAAGGAACAATCTGAGGATTAACCTTTTCCAGGTCTGAACCCATCAGGATTCTGCAGGGTATGCTTTTTAAAAAAGCGGGAAAAGTAAGAAGCATCACTAAAACCTAATTTAAAAGCGATTTCTTTTACGGTTAAAGCGCCAAAACTAAGCTCTCTTTTCGCTTCCAGAATAATTCTCTGGGCAATCATTTTTTTTACTGTTGTTCCTCTCAAAAGTCGCACGATATCATTAAGATGATGACTGCTTATTTTCAATTGATCTGCATAGAAACCTGTTTCTTTATGCTCTATATAATGTTTTTCAATAAGCCCTATCAGTTCCTGAATACGCTGACGGTCATTCAATAAAGGTCCCTGAGGAATAATTTGTTCTCCAATGACGATACAAAACGCTTTCAGATAAGCCTTTAACAGCTCCGTTCTTGCTGTTGCTTTATATTCCTGCTCCATCAATGCTATAATGGTACTGCAGGTTTTTTCATTTTTGGGATTTAAAAAAAAGGGAAGTTCTCCACCCGTAAGTACAGATTCTATATTACAGGCTTCATTGAAAATTTCCCTGCTTATTGCCATGGCATACCCCTTCTCCCCCTCTAATTTCATATTGAATGCCTGCCCCGGTGCAATGATACAGATCTGATTGCTCTCCAGTTTATAGCTTTCAAAATCCAATTCTAAGCGGCTGTTTTCATACACCTCTCTGAACCATATAATTTCAAAAAAATTATGCCGGTGAACATCATGAAAGTTCTCTGGGCCTGCAGCACTCAAAGTACTCATCTGAAACTCTTCAGAAGTGAGATGGTGAACCGGGATCTCTTTTTCGGGGGTAAACATCACTATATTATTTGGCTATAAATAAAAACCACAGCAAAAAAAGTGCTGCGGTTTTCTTACAATATTTAAAATTAAATATAATTTTTCTGTTTTATTGGTTTAAGAAGGCATCCCAACCCTGAGCAGTAAGTGCTACCAGCTGGTTTGATCCTCTTGCGACCATAAAGTTTCCTTCTTCTTTTTCTACAGCATGTCCTATGATGGTAAAATCCGGGTGATTTTTAATTTTATCAAAATCATCTGGTGAAATCGTGAACAAAAGCTCATAATCTTCGCCTCCGCTTAAAGCAGTCATTACCGGATTCAGGTTCATTTCATCCGCGGTAGAAATGGTAAGGTTGTCTAATGGTACTTTTTCTTCATACAATCTGAATCCTACTTTGGACTGGTCAGAAAGGTGAAGAATTTCAGAAGCCAGACCGTCTGAAATATCGATCATAGAAGTTGGTTTTATATCCAGTTCTTCCAGAATCGTTTTAACGTCTGTTCTTGCTTCAGGCTTCAGCTGTCTTTCCAGAATATAGTCGTAACCTTCCATTTCCGGCTGCATATTCGGATCAGCAAGATAAACGGCATGCTCTCTTTCCAGGATTTGTAATCCCATATAAGCTCCTCCTAAATCTCCGGTTACAACAAGAAGGTCATTTGGTTTTGCACCGCTTCTTTTTACGATATTTTCTTCTTTTTCAATTCCTACGGCTGTAATACTCATAACAAGTCCTGAATTGGAACTTGTAGTATCTCCTCCCACCAAATCAACTTTGTATCTTCCACATGCCGCCTGAATTCCTGAATAGATTTCTTCTAAAGCTTCCACCGGAAAACGGCTGGACACCGCAAGGGAAACCAAAATCTGTGTAGGTGTGGCATTCATTGCAGCAATATCGCTTAGGTTTACTACCACAGCTTTATAACCTAAATGCTTTAAAGGAACATATCCTAAATTAAAGTGTACTCCTTCCGCCAGCACATCGGTTGTAAGAATTACTTTTTTGTTATCAGGATTAATAACTGCTGCATCATCTCCTACTCCAAGCTCCGAAGATTCATTGGATAATGGGAAATACTCTGTCAAATGCTTAATAAGACCGAATTCTCCTAATTTTGAAATGGGCGTCAGCTCCTGTGATTTATCTTCAAACATAAATTTCTGTTTATAAGTGATCCTCGGTAAATAATAATTGATCATGACTATCTTTTTTCATCATTGATCAGCTATCATTCCCCTTTTATATATTAATCTCTGCCGGGTCGATATTGTGTGGGTGGAAAGGAAACTTTTTGAAGTCTTCTTTCGATAGCACAACGGTTTCCGGGCTCTTATATTTATTCATAGCTTCCACGACATCATCTGGCGGAGTGGTCATTTTTCTAAGCATCATATCAATCCATACTCCTGTAGCTTCTGCTGTAGCACAGTGCATACCATCCGGTGTATAGAATTTGTGTACAAAACGGTAGATCGAAGAGTCTTCTGCACATCCGTCTATTTCTACACTTACAATTACGATCTGATCTGCGTAAATTTCTTTGAAGAAAGAATATCTTTCGTGCAGAATCACCGGGCCGATTCCCCATCTGCTTAGCTGGGTAACTCCCATTTTCTCTTTAGTCATAAAAGCCATTCTGGCTTGTGCACAATACTGTACATATGATGAATTGGCTAAGTGCTTGTTGGCGTCAAGATCGCTCCATCGCACTTCAAATTTATGGTAGAAAATCATTTGAAAATCGTTTTTGGTCTGATTAAAATTATAATCTTCAAAAATACTCAAATAAGATGGTTTATAAAAATTGTACTTTTGAAAAAATAATCTTCCGCATAGGATTACATCAACATGAAACAGATCATTATTATCGGAGGCGGTGCTGCAGGCTTTTTCTGCGCATCCAATCTTGACGAAAAGAAATATACAATTACCATTTTAGAACAGAACTCAGATGTCCTTCAGAAAGTTAAAATTTCCGGAGGCGGACGCTGCAATGTGACTCACGCATGCTTTGATCCCAGAGAGCTTGTTCAGTTTTATCCCCGTGGAAACAAGGAACTGCTAAGTGTTTTCAGTAAATTTCAGCCTGGTGATACGATGGAATGGTTTGACCTGCGTAATGTTCCGTTGAAAATTGAAAATGACAACAGAACTTTTCCTGAAAGCAACTCTTCTCAGACGATCATCAATACTTTTCTGAACGAAGCACAAAAGAAAAATGTTTCTATAAAAACAAAATGTACGGTAAAAGAGATTGAAAAGCAGGATGAAAAATATATCGTAAAAACCAATTCAGGGGATTTTGAGGCAGATTATATTGTGTATACTACCGGAAGTTCCCCCAAATCTTTAAAAATGGTTGAAAGCCTGGGGCACAAAATTGTAGACCTTGTCCCTTCCCTTTTCACATTTAATATTAAAGATGAACTGCTAAAAGATCTTCCGGGAACGAGCTTTGAAAACGCAGGAATTTCGATCCCGAAGCTGAAAACTGAGGAGAGCGGACCTTTACTTATTACTCATTGGGGACTTTCCGGGCCTGCTGTTCTGAAAATTTCTGCATGGGAAGCTATAAGTCTGGCAAAACTCAAATATAACTTTGAAATTGAGGTGAATTTTATTTCTATAGAAATGGATGAAGCAGAAGAAATCTTCCACCATTTTAAACAGAAAAATCCTAAAAAGTCCATCGGACAATCAAAAATATTTGAAATTACCAATAGATTCTGGCAGAAGATTTTAGAGATTTCAAAAGTAGACCTCAACAAACAGATCGCTAATATCTCCGGAAAGGAAATGCAGAAAATACTGGAAAATCTTTGTCAAAAAAAGTTTCAGGTGACTGGAAAATCAACTTTCAAAGACGAATTTGTAACGGCCGGAGGTGTTGATTTAAAGGAAATTAACTTCAAAAACATGTCCTCAAAACTGCTTCCTAATTTTTATATTGCCGGAGAAGTTCTCAATATAGATGCCGTGACAGGCGGGTTCAATTTCCAGGCCTGCTGGAGTGAAGGATGGCTGATTGCGCAGGATCTCAATAACTTGTAAAAAAGTATTATTTTTACTAAAAACTAAACACATGAAAAAAATATTGGCATTCATTTTATGCCTTGGATTTGGGGCTGTTTTTGCTCAGACACAGGAAGCCAAAACGCAACCTACCGAAGATCATTCCAAAGATGAATATACGCCTGAACAAAGTAAGCAGGCAGAATATCCTGGTGGAATTTCTGCATTCATGCGTGATGTAACACAAAAAATTAATTCCAACCGAATAAAAGGGCCAAAAGGTAAAGCTCGTTCCAATGCCAAGTTCTCCGTTAATGCTAAAGGTGATATAGAAACTATTATCGTAACAGGAGAAAATGAATCTCTTAATCATGAAGTGGAAAGAGCAATGAAATCTATGAAAACCAAATGGACTCCCGGAGAGTACAAAGGGTATCCCGCACTGATTTGGTTTACCGTTCCTTTCTCTATAAATTTTGAATAATCAAAATGCTATCCGTTAAAAGAAATACATCTGCCCTTTTTAAAACCCTTCTCATCATAGGGTTTGGGTATTTCTTTTGGCTGATGGTAAAGATCACGTTAGAATATATTCCTTTTAATCCTTCAGTCAGTTTTCTGATGATCAAACAGACAGAGGTGGTAGAAAGACCGGAATATCTTGCGTTTTTCTATACGCATGTTTACACAAGCATTATTGTACTTCTTTCAGGATTTCTGGCTATTCTCAGAAAGGATTTCGGAGTAAAAAGCTTTCACCGGAACATGGGGAAAGTCTATATTTTTCTTATTCTGATGCTTGCAGCACCCTCTGGAATTTATATGGGAATTTTTGCCAATGGGGGCATTTTATCAAAGATTTCTTTTGTTGTTTTAGGAATTTTATGGTGGTTTTCAACCTTTAAAGCCTATCAGCTGGCAAGACAGAAGAAGTTTAGGGAACATAAGCAGTGGATGTGGCGGAGTTTTGCCTTTACACTATCTGCTATTACGCTGAGAATGTGGAAAGTAATTATTGTATATTTATTTCATCCCAATCCCATGGATGTCTATCAGATCATTGCCTGGCTGGGCTGGATTCCCAACATCCTCATTATTGAATATTTAATCACAAAAAAACATATATGAAAGTTTTCAATTACACTCTTATTTCTTTACTGGCAATTTCGCTGGCAAGCTGTAAAAAAGACGCTAAGACCAATGAGTCCTGGAAAGATTCTCTTACGGTAAAGAGAGACTCCGTTGTTGTTCCGGAGGTCCATAAAGAATATTACGGAATCTACACTGGTGAATTTGCCGGCATGGAAAAGGTTGTTGACCAGATGGACGGCTCAGAATATGATGTCAATAATTATAAAAGGATTTCTTTAAAGATCAATAGAATTACCAAAGACAGTGTATACGGACAAAGTATCGTCAATGGCAATCAGCGCCCGTTTAGGGGTGTTTTCAATGAATCATCCGCTTCTTTTGTTCTGGATGAACCGGGAAATGACAAAACAGACGGAAGATTTGAAGTAAAACTGAAAGGAGACAGTTTAACAGGAAAGTGGAACGCGTTTGATAAAACAGCAGTTAAAGCATCTTCCAAAACACTTAAGCTTACTAAAAAAGAGTTTGTTTATAATCCCAACTTTATGCTGGATAAGGATTCTGACCTGGTAGACTGGTCTAACCCGAAGGAGTTTACAGAAAAGTACAAGGATGAAGAAACCGGAAAAACAGAAAGCTACAAAACATCTAAAAACCGTATAGCCTCTGAAGCAATATTCAAACTGAACGCATCCAAGCAGAAGCTGACAGAAAAAGATCTTAAAAACTTAAGAAAACTTGATCTTGAAATCATCAAAAATTCTGTATTTGCAAGACATGGCTACTCCTTTAAAAAAGAAACTTACAGAAATTTCTTTGAGCAAACAGACTGGTACATTCCGGTTTCCAGCAATGTAGATCATGATCTTTCTCCTATGGAAAAGGAAAATGTGGCTTTATTGAACCGCTTTACCAAGTATGCAGAGGATAAGTATGATAGTTTTGGAAGATAAACAGCAGGGATTAGGTTGCAGAAATTAGGGATTAGAAGTTGAGGTTAAAGTCTCACTTTTTGTCCTCCTTGCGAAAAGATAAAGCAGCAGACAGCCTACGGCATAGCACAGGTTATCAATCCATGAAAAAGAATTTCCGATAACGATATACATCAGGCTTCCAGGACGGAAGCCTAATTTTTCTGCAATATGAAAATACTGTGCACATTCTACCAAAAAGGAGAAAATAAGGATTCCCAGAATCAGTTTCTCATTATTTACTTTTACAAAAGTCTTTACGAAGGTGTAAAGAAGCATCACTACAATCACATCTCCCAGATAAGCTCTTACAAAGAAAATATTGCTTAAGACAGTGGCAATTAGAACTTCCGTAAGAAAAATAAAAAGGGTCAGAAGGAGATACTTCAGGCTGAATTGTAATTTCATTTCAAAAAGATTAGGCATAAAAAATCGGTATTCAAGGAACACCGATTTTAGTTTTATATGAGCAAATATATTATTTCTTTACTTTAATTGTACATCCGATGGCTACCGTTTTAGTCATTTTTACCGGTTCACCTTTTATCAGGGCATTTACGGCATCCTGAGCATAATATTCGGATACATCATTCGGGTTATCATAATTATTGTCGATAGCACCAATGTATTTCACGATATTTTTCCCGTTTTCTTTTTTCAGAACAAAAACATGCGGCGTTTTTGTTGCTCCGTACTGCGGATAAATTTTCTGTCCTTCATCTGCTAAATACGGAAATGTAAATCCTTTCTGTTTAGCCCTTTCAATCATCTGCTGGTAGCTGTCTTCGGGCTGTACGTTGGGATCATTAGGATTAATGGCGATGACCGGGTATCCCTGAGCTTTGTATTTTTTATCAAGCTCAATGATTCTGTCTTCATATTTCTTGGCATATGGGCAGTGATTGCATGTAAATACAATGATGAATCCCTTTGCGCTTTTGAAATCGCTCAAAGAAACCATTTTGCCATCAATATTTTTAAGCTTAAAATCAGTTGCTTCATCTCCTACTTCATAGCCTTTTGAAGCAATATTCTCTTTCTGATTTTTGTTTTTATCGTTGTCTTTCGTTGTAAAGCTCAGTAATCCAAGCCCAACGAGACATGCGGTCATTAAAATTTTCAGGTTTTTCATAATCAATTATTTATGGTAGATTTTCTTTACTTATTTTTTCAAGGTCTTCTTTGCTCATTTCACCATCGTTGAAATGAAATTTCACACCATTTTTATAGAATAGGGTTACCGGAATATTCCCATCCCAGTCTTTTTCAAATCTGGGGATCCAGGTATTCATTCTTTTGATATCATCCAGCAAAAGGACCTCAGCAGTAAGGTTTTTATTCTTAATAAATTTCAACACTCTTTCTTTATCTGCCAGTCTGTCGAGTGAAACCAAAATCATTTTAAATTTCGGATTATCTGCAAATTCAGCATTCACTTCCATAAAATGAGGAAGCTCTTTTACACAAGGGCCGCATGTTGTTGACCAGAAATTTACGACAAGTAATTTGTCTTTTTCCTGCTGGATTCGGTTCTCTAAATCTTCAAATTTTATCACAGGAACCACAGTCTGCTGGGCTTTGCATACCATACCAAACAGAAATATCATGATTATTTTTATTAATCCTTTCATATCAAAATGTATAAACTACTACCATTCAACAATATATAAAAATAAAATCCACTTACTGCACAAATTATTTACAAATGAACAACTTATTTTGATCATCAATTCATTTTTTTGATATTTTTACAACCTTAAAATTAAAACCATGAAAAAAACTTATTTACTTCTGTCTATTTTCTTTTTGGCGTCTTGCTCTAGCAGTAACGATGATAATGATTCATCTAACAACAACGGGAACAACACTGACAGCAATCCGGTTTTGGTAACGAAAATGGTTGCTGATGGAGAGACATCAACCTATACTTACAATGGCTCCAAAATTTCCCAGATTAAAAATATCACCACTGGTGAAGTTACTACCTTCAGCTATTCAGGAGATCTCATTGCCCAACAAGTAACTACCGGTGCAAGTACCAGCTACAAAACCACGTATTCCTATGATGGGAATAGCAGATTGAGCAAAAAAATATACGTTGAGAATTCTCTTTCATCCGGAAGCACTTCAACAGTAGAAACCAATTATACTTATCTTTCCAGCAATAGTGTAAAAATGACCTATACTGCAAGCTTTACAGGATCTTCTGCGATAAGAACCGGTACCAAAACGGCTACATTAAACGCTGACGGTTCCCTGAGCAGCTGGACAGAAACAGCATCAGTACCTGCCAATACCGGAGGGTTCCACAGTGCAACAGGAAGTCTGCAGCCTATTGTATACGATACAAAGAATATTCCTTTTAAGAATGTAACAGGTTTTCTAAAAATTATTGATACTGAAGACGAAAACGGGTCTACTCACAATATTTTAAGCTATAATCATCTCCTTAATTATAACAATGGTGCAGGGAGTGCTGAATGGGGAATTTTTAAATCGAGCTACGAATATAATACCAGTAATTACCCTACCAAGAATGTCAGAACATATTATAACAAGACAGGAACAGGTGTTACGAATAGTGAAGTTAATACTTACGAATACAATCATTTATAAAACACAGAGCGCTTCAAGCGCTCTTTTTATTTTTTAGCTTTGCAGAAGTGTTAATTTTTTCACAATGTGTGGAATTATAAAGATGATTTTGTATATTTGAAAGAATCAAAAACTAAATTTACCATGAAAAATCAAAACAACACCCCCAAAAAACTAACGAAATCGGAATTGAAAGAGATTAACGGTGGAGCACTTCCTCCAAGATGTCTTCGCGGCTTCTGCATGAATCCTGATTCAGGAGAACTGGTTCCCGGTCTTGTAGGAAAAGATGGGTTTTGCTGCTAATTAAAACTAAAAGACCAACCAAACTAAAAATTACCATGAAAAAATCAAACATTCAAAAAAGAAAACTGACCAAAAGCGAATTAAAACAAATTAACGGAGGCAGCGGACCGCTTTGTCCCGGGACTTGTTTTTGTAATATTGACGGGGAGATGACCATTGGGGCATGTACCCCCAAAGGCAATTGCTGTTAATATTGTGTAAGCTTGTTAGATAAATTAAAAGGATTGAGGCAGCCCCTCAATCTTTTTTTGGAATAATGTTTCTTCAGAGGAGAGAACTCCAACATAAAAAAATACAACTTAACAATTTGAATAACAATATTTTGAATCAATAAAAATAAAATGTAAATTCGCATTACCAAATTCAAATTAGTATGAAAAATTCAAAAAGAAAGCTTAGTAAAACTGAGCTAAAAGAAATCAGTGGCGGATTCAGACCTATCTGCCCAAGAGTAATAAGCTGTACAGATCCGCACACCGGAGAAGAACGTTCAGGAGTTCCTGGCATGCAGGATGGGTTTTGCTGTTAATCTTACAGGATATATTAAATAAAAAAATGATTGGATTAACCTCCAATCATTTTTTTTATTGCATTCAGCTTCATTAAAGCTTCAATGGGTGTCAATGTATTGATATCTATTTTGGTGAGTTCCTCGCGGATATTTTCCAGAACAGGATCATCCAGCTGAAAGAAGGAGAGCTGCATGTTTTCCTCTGTCACTCTTTTGATATTTTCAGAAGTGCTTCCACTACCCTGCGTTCTGCTTGCTTCAAGCGTTTTAAGAATCTCATTTGCTCGGTTGACCACTTTGGCAGGCATCCCGGCCAGCTTTGCCACATGAATACCGAAACTGTGCTCACTGCCTCCCGGCACCAGTTTTCTGAGGAAAATAATATTTCCTTTATTTTCCTGGATAGAAACGTGAAAGTTTTTCACCCTTTCAAAATTGACTGTCATTTCATTCAATTCATGATAGTGGGTTGCAAATAAAGTTTTCGCCTGCGTTGGATGCTGATGAAGGTACTCTGCAATAGCCCACGCAATAGAGACTCCATCATACGTAGAGGTTCCACGGCCGATCTCATCCAGTAAAATAAGACTCCGTTCTGAAATATTGTTCAAAATATTGGCTGCTTCATTCATTTCCACCATGAAAGTAGACTCCCCTGCAGAAATATTATCCGTAGCTCCTACTCTTGTAAAGATCTTATCCAGCAATCCTATTTCAGCATATTTTGCAGGCACAAAACTTCCGATCTGAGCCAAAAGACATACGATAGCCGTCTGACGCAGAATAGCAGACTTACCGGCCATGTTGGGTCCTGTCACCATAATAATCTGCTGTGAATCCTTATCCAGGAATATATCATTCGGAATATATTTTTCACCAAGAGGAAGCGCATTCTCAATGATCGGGTGTCTGGCTTCTTTTAAATCGATCGCATAGCCGTCATTTAAAACCGGCTTTGTATAGCTTTCAGAAACAGCCAGTTCAGA
>JASLCD010000086.1 GCA_030146295.1 Chryseobacterium sp. | reverse complement strand
GTTTATCAATTTGCTTTTGTCTTTCTTCGGCGATTAATTCTACGCCTGTTTTAGTATTTTCCATTGTATTTTATTTAAAGTTGATCATAATTAAAACCTAGATCTTTAATTTTTTTCTTAAGATCTTTGATATTGTTTTTCCATCCTCTTCGATCCCCTTTCATATAATCTTCGTCATTGTCCAGATCTCGTTGAATAGTGTCAATCTCATCCTTCAGTTCTGCAACTTCATTTTCTTCACTACAACAATCATCGCAAAGTAGATCTCCTGTAAGATTAGAGGTTCTTGTATCGTTTAATTCTACCCATTCATTACATTTCGGGCAAGGCACTGGCATTTCCATAATATTTAATTTTAGTATTAGCGTAAGGTGAGTGCGTTCGCAATTTTATACGAACTGTTTTTTGTCTTTAAAAAGTTTTTGTTATTTTCCCGGAAAGAATACGGTCCGGTTTCCGTTTTATTTTTTGTTTGATTCGTTTATAAAGTCAACGAAACCCTGCATATCGTTAAGCTCCTGCTGTCTTGCTCTTGCAACTTCTGTATTTGATTTAACGAATAGGTTTTTACATTTTTGGCAGGATACCATATCTTTATCGTTTGTAGAATTTCCATCATTAAGATAAGTCCCACAAATTCCAGTTTCGCTCCAGCTTTCTTCGTCTGATGGATTTGCGAAAGGATCATAATGTGTTTTTAAATATCTCATGACCGTTTTACTTTAGCTCTGTGGCTTCTTTTATTATAGTTGAAATTGTTGAGTATTCTTCCCAAACAGATCCAAATTCACCTAAAACCCATTTTGGATGAGCTATAAGTATTGAAAGCCTTTCCTTAGTCTTTATTAAAACTTCTAACATTTCAGGTGCTTTGGATATTAATAAGGCGTTGGCTTTTCCTTCTTCGTCACTCCAGTTGTATACGTCGCATATGGCATCATCACCATCTTGTATATCGGAATAAACATCACCGTGTTTCTGATGCCATTTTCCTTTTGTTCCTTTAAATTCGTTCATGATTGTTGTTTTATTTTGATAAGTAAATTTTCCAAATCAGGTACTACAGCTTTTGCTTCTTCTATAATATAATTTCGACACCACTCCAGCATCTCCCTCATCTCCTCCTCGTGGTCCGGGACTTCTTCAAAATAGAAATCAATTCCAACTGTATCATCATTTCCATCAATGTCCTCCCAGGATTGTTTGTCATATACCCAGTACATTAAACCTTTTTCAGTATAGAACCATTCTGTTTTCTCCGGCAGTCGATCAGCTGTCGACACTTTTATATACTTAGTTTTCATGGATCTGTGATTTTCGTAATTCTACTTCTTTTTTATAATCCTGAAGATCTTCAATTAAAATCTGCAACATTTCATCCATTACCGACTTTGATTTAGCTTTTTTTATAGATTTTAAATGAGAAATAATTAAAAGCCTTTTATCGTCTTGTATTTTTTCAGGGAAAAGTCTTGATTTTACAATCTTCTGAATCTTTTCTCTTAATTCTTTTTCATATTGGGTTGCGGTTTCTAGGCTAGCAAATAATTTATCTGCTCTTTTCTCTGAAAAATCACTCCTTGAAAATGCGTAATTCCCATTTATTTTAGCAAACTCAATATAATTCCTATCTAATTTGTCAAATTTGCCATGACTTGAATATTTATCTTTCAATAGATTGTATTCATCTACGGCAATTTTATTTTCATTTAAAATATAAACATTTGGATTTTTTGAGTTGAATCTATCGGTTATTCCACATTGGATAAATTTTGATTTTGTGTCCTCAATAAATCCATAAACATCTATTTCAACTGTTTCAAAGTCTATTTCTTTGTAAACAGGTTCAAAACCTTCAATTTCTTTTCTGTTTGCAATTGCTCTCAATGTTTCTTCTTCTGAACTATCCGAATCAAAATAGGTAGGCTTTGATTTGTATTCTTCTATACTTAAAAAACTGTTGTCTTTTTTATAGCCTATGATTTCTTTTTGTCTTGGAAGTATCTCGAGAGAATCAGTCTTTTTTAATATGATTTCTTGTTTTTTAGCATGATTATCGATCAAATTTTTATTGAAGTAAAAATCATGATAATCACTAAGTTGAAATGCTTTAATTAAATAAGCTTCTTTTTCAATTATTTCTAATGCTTTAATTTTCATAATATTTTTGATTTAAATTTTGCGAATTTTTAAAACCGGGCTTTGGAATCCGCCACCCAGAAAAACTAACCATGAAAGCCTTTTTAAAACTTGCTTAGGTTTATTGTTTATTAGATCCTAATACGTTTTTTAGTGCATTTAACTTTTTACACTCTCTGCTATAAATTTCTTGCTTTGCTAAATGTTCCCAATTTGGATGACAGAAGTATTCAGGAGAATCAGCAGTTTTCATTCTTCTTAAAAGCCTACCTTCTTTTACTGCCGTCATTAAAGCTTTTCTAACATCAGCAGGAATACTCCTTTCAATTATCCTGAACCTTGCAGCCAACACTAACCTCACATTTGCTTCATTAATATCTATAACTTTATTCCTTAAATCTTCCTTTATGTATTGAAGAGATTTTTCTACGTTTGCGTTCATGACGTTGTAATTTTAATTGTTGTAAAAACTGAGCGAGCGAACCCGCCCAGAACTAACCATGTGACCGTTATAGGTGGTCGGCCTTGCTAAACATTTGTAATATCTTCGCCGTCTACGAATCTTATCAACGTTTCAGCATCTTTAACAATTCTTTTTAGATCCTCCAAGGTGACATTTAGCAAGCAGGTTTTAATATTCTTTGTATTAACCTCAATTCTAAATAGCTCTTTTGTTCTTTCCGCCCCCTTTTTTCCTATTCTTTGAAATTTAATCACTACTTCTTTTCTTTTGCTTGCCTTTGAAATAAATGACGTTTCAGCGTTTTCTGTTAATTTCATGTTGTAATTTTTAATTGATATTCGATTTTGCTTTTACAAATGTAAAGGTTTTATTTTACATTTCAAAATATTTTGTAAAGTTTTTTATTTACATTTTGTTACATTTGTAAAAGAATTATTTTACATTAAATTTGCAGTATGGAATTAAGAGTTAAAGAAATTTGTAAAAAGAAGGGTATAACCCTACAAGAGCTTGCGGACATGTTGAAGATTTCAAGACAGGCTTTAGATTTAAGTATTAAAGGAAATTTTAAATCTGATCGGGTTCAAGAGATTGCTAATGCTTTAGAAGTATCGCATTTTGAACTTATTTCCGCCGATGATAGTACATATCATTCATATGATCAGAATGGAGAATGGAAAGGGGTTTTAAAGAAGTGATTTTTTATTCAACTCCTTGTACATTTCCCTAACTGTTTTAACGGGTTTCTTTGGCTTTTGGGATTCAACAAAGTCCTTAATCCATTGTGTTTTTGACTTTGCTAAATTTTCAATTCGCTGCTTGTAGTTCTTTTTGAACTCGTCCAACTCGCTAGAACGGATATTCTTCATCTTGGATGATTTTTTTATCATTAACCGGAGTACCAAAAGCATCTGAAAGATTTCCTAATGGAACCGGATTTTTATATTCAAACTCTTCTTCGATAGGGTAAAATCTTTGATAATCCCCTCTAAATTTCATTCTTTCTGTAAAAACAGATCCACCTCTGAATTTTTCAACCATTAATTCTACCTGACCTTTAGTATCGGTTTCAGAGCCTTCCGGATCGTTATCCCATTTCTCAATCTTGTAATATTCTGGGCGGAATAGAAATCCAACAACATCTGCGTCCTGTTCAATAGCTCCTGATTCTCTAAGGTCAGCTAATTGAGGTCTTTTGCCTGGTCTTTGTTCTACAGATCTGGATAGCTGGGAAAGCGCAACAATCGGCAAATCTAATTCCTGGGCAAGCTGTTTCATTTTTCGGGAAATTGTAGAGATAATTTGCTCTCTATTCTTTCCTTTTTCTAATCCAGCCACCTCAGTGAGCTGAATATAGTCCCAAATTATCATTTTAAGCCCCTTCTCCTTCTTTAAAAGTCTCAGCTTAGCAATTGTCCTGTTCAGCTCAAAATTGACGGATTTTCCCTCTATTATGTAAAGCGGTAAATTTTCAAATGTTGAGCATTGATAAATTCGTTGCCAGTCTTGATCTGAAAGTTGACGATCACGGAACTTAGTTCCGTTTATCTCAAGTTCATTTGCCATCTGTCTTTCTTGGAGTTCTACAGCTGACATTTCAAAGCTTACAAACGCTACCGGATTTCCCTGCTTAGCTATTCCTAATGCTTCATCAAGCACAAATGCTGTTTTTCCCATGGCTGGTCTTGCCCCAATTACAACTAAAGATCCATTTCTCCATCCGTTCATCCTGAATTGAATATCTCGGTTTTTACAAGGAACGCCCGGAATAACATTTTGCTTTTGCTGTTCTATTACTTGCTGGAACAAGTGTTGAGCGGTTGGCGTTTCTTGCTGTGCTGCAATTTCTTCTTCAATTTCAAAAACCTTTGTTTGTAGTTTAGTGAAAATATCAAGAGTTGATTCAGAATTACTGTAAGATTCTTCTATCAGATTCCCGCAAATGTTTATCAACTTCCTGCGAAGATACGACTGCCATACTGCCATCACATGATAATCAAGGTGAGCAGATGAACTTATTCCCATTGTAAGGTTGATAATGTAATGATCACCTCCGACAATTGTTAATTTATCCGTTCTCTTCAGCTCCTGAATAACCGTCATCATATCAATTGGAACATCAGACTCCTTTAATTTTTGAACTGCAGAATAAATTTCAACATGTCTAGGATCGTAAAATACTTCTGAATTACGCCCCAGTCTTTTGATGCACACATCTATTGCTTTTTTGTCTATTAGTAGAGTTCCAATGATCAATCTTTCAAAGTCAATTTCACTTGGTGGCAATTTGGCGTTTATCTGTTCCATTGGCCTTCTTTATTTTTCCAGGTTATTAATCTTCTTTTAGTTTCCCAAGTATCTTGCTTTTGAAACTTCATTTTACCTCTTGAGTCTTTTTCAGACCAGTAATTGAAAAAAGCGGAAACAGTTGGTTTTGTAAATTCATCCACAAAAGGTTTTAATTCTTCATGGAACTGATCAATTGTAATTTTTTTAAAATTGGGAGGGGGAATGTTTTTTTCTCCTTCCTCTTCTGTTTCTACTTCTGTTTCTGTTTCGTTTCGTTTCAGGGAAGCAATTGATTCGCATCTGCTTATCATATGCGTAGCATCTGCTATGCATTCGTCAGGCGCTGGATATTTAGTGGTTTTTTGCCTTAATGTTTGTTTGAAATTATCAATCTGTAAATAGCATTTCGATGCGACTGTATAGATAGTAATCAATCCGGCTTTCTCACACGCAGTGAGACAACGGGCAATGTCAGTATCTCTTATATCGGATTTTAGCGGAAACAGTTGTGATTTCAACAATCTTTTATCAGCAGAAAACCTTCCAAAATCATCTACCTTCATGATAAGCCTAACGAAGAATCTTTCAGCGTGAACATCTAATTCGTCCACAATGAAACTGTCGGTCCAGTCTCGTAATATTCTATTAGGCATATCTTCATTTTAATTCTTATAATTCAATTTGGTTTCACCCATGCTAAAACATCACTAATGCATGGTACTTTTTTTAAAGCTTATCAATAGCTCTTTGTATTCTATATCTTTCAACTTCTTCGGGCTTGAAGAAATATCGCTTTCCAATTAATTCGGCTTCAATTTTTCCGGCTCTTCTCAAAACAACTAGGTTCCCGGTTTGAAGGTTTAAAATAGATGCTGCTTCTTTTGTTGAAAGTAAACTTGAATCTGTTTTTTCAGGCTTTGGATTTTTAAACCTTTCTTTTTCCAGCTCAATAGTATACTGGCACTCTCCAGGTTTAGCTAATCTTGCTTTTCGCTTTAGTGTTTTAGCATAAATCAGCGTTGCGGTGGCATCAAGCATACCTAATGCTTTTGAAACATTGCTGTTAGGAATTTTATCACCTGGTAAATAACCTAGATCTTTACATATACTCGCCTTAATGGCTTCAATTTCGGGGTTTGTTTTTGGGTTTTTCATGAGATTAAGTGTTTAATTTTTCAAAAAGAAGAGGAGCTACATTTACACAGCTTATTTTTTCCCTGTTATCTTCATTTTTATATACTCCTTTATGATTTCTAGTGCTTATAACTTCAGTTATTATCATCAGTTGGAAATTATAAGTGTTTACAATCTGCCCTACTTCGGGGATAATATTTTTCTGATGGATTATATTATGAGTGTTATCATAATTTTTACAAAGTCCCTGAAAAGATGTTTTACGAAGTGAATTTTGTTTCTGAAACAAATCTGTTTCATTGAAAAATTGGATTTTGTTTTGTTCTTGAATAATTGCTTCCATGTTAGATTATTTTGATTTTATGCTACTTTAAAAAGTTGTGAGGCCATTTCTTCTGTTAAGCTGTTAAGTCTTTCTCTACAAAGTATTATTTGTTCATACAAAGCCTGAATTGCTTCTTTTGAGTATTCAAGTTCAAAAACTTTTATTCTAAGCTCTTTAGGAATTTCGAAGAAATCAGTGAACCATTTTTTTTCTATAGACATTGATTCTTGACAAAATTCATCTAACCCCTGTTCGGTGTAAATCATATTGGTTACGGTTTCAACAACTAAAGGAATTCGGTCTTCTTTCACATTTCCGTTGATGTCATAAATTCCCTGCTTCCAGTCTAACCTCCTTAATTCATCAATAATGATTTTGTTTGGAGTATCTACCAACGCGTAAACTAATTCGGCTTCCTTGATTCCAGTCAACTCCATATATCCTTGAAGCTGCCATTCATAATCTTTATTTCCTATTACCGTTTCATACATTGGGAAAGAATCTAAAGACCAGCTGTTTTTCATATCACGAACTTTCTTCTGAACATTATCCGGTGTCCCATGAATGAACTTATTTTTGTAATACTTTTGATTCTTCAGAAACAGAGTATTTTTAACTTCAGAGTAAAGAGTGATCGACTTTTCTTCAACTATGATTCCTTTTTCTGTAAACTTGTTTGAGATCTGGCGGTCACGCTTCATAAAAAATCCTTTGTGAATATCAGCCAGATGAGTTTCTACGCTTTTGGATAGTTCCGGTTTTTCTTCTTTCTTACGGATCAGATCACCCATTTTAATAATTTGTTTATCGGTAATTTTACCTGTCAACATTTTTGATCTGAGTTCCGAAAGGTCTTTTTCTTGATTTGCTGTTAATACTGGAGAGACTCCAACCATTAATTTTCCTAATTGCGAGCATCTGAACAAGTGCTCATTAAAATCAACTACTTTCATAACTATGCGGTTTGAAGTTCATCTTCTCTTGCCTCGTAGTAGAACATTAATTGCTCAGGTACGCTTTCTTTCAATTGCTCTAAAGCTTCAATTGTTTCAGCTTTGTCAATGAACAGTTTGATCCTATTCTCTTCTTCGTTTACGTTTTCAGCTTCAATATCGATCGTATTTGAATTGTCAACATAATCATAGCTTCCTTCTTCTTTTTGAACACTTTGGTCCGCCAGGTGAGCAGTTTGCATTTCGATTGACATGATCCCCCATTTTGAAATCATATTTTTAAGAACAGTCTTCTTTGCCATAGCGTGAAATTGTTCTTTATCATTCCATGGAGACATTGAACCTTTGCCATATGACTGAGAATATTTTTTAGCGTGCTTTTCAATCTCGTTTCTTGACCAGTAGGTCAGCTTCTCCATTCCGTTGTTAAGTTTGAAATAAGAAGCATATCCAACTATATCACCTTCTCCATCACTGTTGAAATCTGCATCAAGCTCCTCAGTAAGCCTATTAAATGATTTGAATTGGTTCTCATAAACCTCAGTTACATTGATTGCTTTGTATTGTCCGGTTCTTAAAGCGAGCTGAACAAAGCCCTTCCACCCCATTTGAAATTGTGCTTTTCCTTTGTATGGAACAATCCAAGCGAAACCTAAATTTGGATCAATTGGAAGATCTAAAACTGCTGCTGTTGCTGCAGCATTATAAACCGTCATAGGATCTGCATTTTGGAGTAGCTTATTTCCGTTTACGATCTGTAAGACAGAAGAGATAAACCCCTGTGCTTTTTTTCCAAGAAGCTTTTCGAATTTTTCTTGAACATTTACCTGATTAAATAAAGTAAGGGCTGTTTTTTGATTTGTTGCTGACATGATTAATTAATTGTTTTTGAATAGACCGCGTAAGACTTACTGCCGATCTTTTTTGATGATGTTTGATAGATTTTCTGCTTTGCTTTTAGCTCTGAGAACCGTCCGGAAATAGTGTGGATTGGCGATCTCTATTGTTGATCTTATCCCGTCTACTTCATTTAAAACCCTATCCTGCATTTTTGGAATTGTCACCTTTGCTTGTTGAAATGCGAGTTTGGAATTTGTGTTGTCCCTTCCTCTGCTGTAGTCTTGAATATCCATATCTTCATTTTTGCTTAGTAAACAGGATTTGCTGGTTTATTAAAAGATTGCCAGTGGCTAATATTAGGATACCCATCCCATTCTTGAGTTATTGAGTTATAAAATCTAGTATCTATAAAAATTTTACCCAAATGCCATATAATCACCCAATACATTCCAGATTCAGTTGGCTGCGGACTTTCATTCATGCATTTATTCCATCCATTGTTAGTTTCAATACCTTTAATACTTGATGGAATTAATAAATCCATATCGTTAAATTGATGACACTCTATATTTTCAAATTGCCACATTTTACGTTTTCTTTCGCTAGTATTTTGATCGCTGTAGCTATATCTACCATGTTCATCTAATTCATTTTTAACTTGCTCGTAATATTCGCCCCAAGCTTCTTTAATTTTTTCTTCTTTTGTCATGATTATTGATTTGATTGTTTAAACTCCTTGATGAACTCGTTCAAGGCTGATATTTCAAGGTCTGAAAGTTTATCATGCCCTAGTCTTTTGTGATTCACATACCAGATGCCGGAATGATTTTCTATTTTAATGATTGCTGAATGTGTCATGATGTTTTAGGTAAATAATGTTTACAGTTCTTTCTTATGAAGTCAAATTCTGGATGTACTGGAATTCCTGAATCTGAAAACTTGCATTGATTACTTTGCCATGTTTGACGGTAAGGCTCTTCCATATCATTGTGATCAATTACAATACACTTATGTATACATGATAGGCATGATCTAAATTTTGGATTCTTCCAGCAAGTACAATTTTGCTCATGATTTAAAGCCTTTTGTTTTTTCCAAAATCCCCTACCACAATCAGAATAGTATCTAGTTACTTTTTTTGATTTCATGATAAATTATTTTGAATGGTTTCTAAAAACTGTGAGAACTGAGACTCACTTTCAACCTTAATGTCTTTTTCCCTACCTGTACCGATACATATCGAAGCAGAATTATTGTAGACATATACTATTACTGAAGGTTCTGAACTTGCTATCTGTAATTCGTAATAAACTTCATCAGATATTTTTTTCGTAAAGTCCTTATCAATTAGAAATTCTGGACTTAGTATTTCTGTTAGGTTCATAACTCTGTGGCTTCTTTGATTAATAATTCTATTTCTCTTACAGAAACTTCGTTTAATCCTTTATCATGCAATAGGTCATTTAGCAAGTAAAGCATTTCTGGTGCTTTAGAAACTAGCAATGCATTTGCATGCTGTTCAGTTTTGCAACATGTTGGAACTGTACAATCTTCTCCACTGATTTTTCCAAATGTTAAATTCACTTTAAAACCATCTTCTGACTTAACAACTATGTTGTTTTTCTTACTTAAGGATTTTATCCATTTTCCTTTTGTTCCTTTAAATTCCATGATTATTGTTTTTTAAGTAAGTATTCTATTAGAAAAATTGCCTGCTGTAGAAACCAGCATTTGATAAGAAATAAAGCTTTCATGATGCTGTAAAATAATGGTTAAACGAAATCCGACCCCTTTGGATCATTTTGATATTCAAACCATACTGAGCCTGTTGACAAGCTTCTCTCAGCGTTGAAACTCTTTCTATGAAAAACGATTTGCCGCCTTTTCTGTATGTTTGAAACCATATTGCAATCATTCTCTTAATTTGCTTGTATCCCGGATTGGATTTTAAAACCATCCCTGAAATCTGCCCCAGCTCATTTATAATATGATACTGCCCTCTTATTACATGAATCATTTCTCCATCTTCCAACCACACAAACCCATGTACCCTTTCTCTGTTTAATCTGTGATCAGTCTGCTTGTAAAAATTAAAGCCCTTGATCTTTTTTCCTAAAATTTTCTTTACTTTTGCCATGACTAAGTGATTTTAATTACTTTTTCGAATTTGCCGAGTCACCTTTGCCGAGGTGGCTCATTTTTTAACACTTCTTTTTGGTAATATTTTAAACCTTTCTTTCTTACTAAGACTTGCTTCAATTCTTTTTTTTGTTAATTCAAATATTTCTTTCTCCATCGAAGATCCAGGCATCATTTCCTGTAACAATTGTAATCTCTCCTCGGGATTCTTAATTTGACTTAAGCAGAATTGAATTTGCCCCTTTACTAATTCCTTTAAGCGAGTTGTCATGATTGAAATATTTGTTTGTCTTTCCAGCCTGTATGTTTTTTAATTGCATTTACAGCGAAGTAGTTTGAAACTTTGTCTGATTCTCTGTAAGCCCAGTTTGTAACTGTCGATTCCCTACTCCCTGTTTCTTCTGCGATTTTCTTTAATAAAGTGTAATCATCTAGAATCATTCTAAATACTTCACCTTTTATTTTTCGGGGTTTTAGTATATTTGCTTGACTTTTCATTTTGTTCTATCATTTTGATATAGCAAATATACAACCTTTTTGGTTGTTTGCAAATATAATTACAACTATTTTAGTTGTTTTTATTTAAGTTGTTGATTATCAGGTGTTTTATTTTTATATTAATAATATTTGTAAAATAAAACCGTAAAACCCCTGAAATTAAAAAACCTTATATAACATACATTTGCAAGTGAAACTTTAATAATGAGATAAATAATCATTATAAAACATACAAATGGAAGACAAAGACAAAAACAACCTTATTAGTTGTTATTTAAAAGATTTTTTTAAAGAAAAAAACATTTCACAAAAAGAAATCCAAGATGGGTTAAATGTTTCGCAGCAATATGTTTCTGGTATTTTGAATGGGAAAAAGAGTATTGGTAAAAAATTAGCTGATAAATTGTCTGAACTATACGGTGTAGATAAAAATATTTTATTAACTGGAGAATTTCCAGGAAATAAAAACCATGATGACAATTTAACAAATATAAAAAATAAGCCACATGATGAACAGATGGCTATACTTCATGAAGATATATTGGATTTAAAGAAGGAAAACGAGGAGCTAAAAGACATGGTGGATCATTTAACTTTAATGATGGAAATATCGCTTGCTCCTATTTTAAGACATTTCAAATTAAAGTCAGATGATTACAAGGGTAAAAAAGAAAATAAAAGCTCAATTAATTAAAACCTAATTGAGCTATTTTTATACCTAATCTGAATTTATCTAAATTAAAACTTTCTGTAACTACTTCAAAGAAAACAATCTTTTGCTCTTTTGACAATATAGAATATCGCACCTGCCTAAGCAACAAGTGATTATTGTATATATATTCATCAAAATCAATTTCTCCTTTATCAAAAAAAGCCTCATTTCTATGATGTAGTTGCCTTATAAAACCTCTTTGTTCCCTATTTATCCTTTCCATTGGTTTTATTTTTTTGTTTAACTATTCTATCAATTGACTTCCATTGAATATCATCTTTTATAATCTGGTCTCCCACATAGTCATAAAGTTTATAGCTAACATAGAAAACAGGAAATAACATTATTACGAAACCAAGACGATGCCACCAATCAGGGTTTAGTTCAAAACCATACCTCATCAGCTCATACATTGATAAAGAATATAATGAAGCGTAAATAGGAAGAAAATAACATATGTGGTACGCTCTCATAAATCTCCCAATACTACAAAGAATAATCGTCACATATAGACTCTCGATCCATATATCCGATCTAAGTTTTACACCCCTGCCATCTAACATATCATTAAAACTTGGATCAATCCAAGCCCAGATATTATCTGTAAAAGGTATAAAGCCCGATAATATTACTATTACCGAGCCTAAAATTTTCAAGTAAGTTAGCTTATGCTTTTTTACTTTATATTTTATGTACTTAATTATTCTATTATCTCCTAGGCGGGATAGGAACGTCTTTCGGATCTCCTCCATCTACTGGGTTTAGATTTGGATCTGGATTATCTCCTAGTGGACCATCAAGGCTGCGAACCCGAATTGTATCACTAGTCGCCTGCACTTCGCCTTCACGGGCCTGCATTCCAGATTTGTTTAACTTGATTTTTTGGTTACTGTTTTTTACTGACTCGATTGCTTCTTTTCTTACTTCATCCTCTCTGTCAGAACATGCATAAAGTAATGCCGCTGCAACTGCAGTCAAGATTATTAGTTTTGTTTTCATAAAATAAGGGTTTTAAATTCTATGTAAAAATACTAATAATTAAAGTGTTACACGAATTAGTATAAACTTTATCAGTCCTGCTAATATATACATTTATTTTATATTTCAATACCGTATTTATACGGATTTGTTACGGGTTTCCGTAATTTTCTAATACTTTTTAATTTCTATATTTGTGGTAAAAATTAATCATGAAAAAACTATTTACATTTCGCAAGTGTAACCCTTAAAGTGGCTTTTTATATTGTTTCAAAAGTGACTTATAATAGTTATATAATGTATCGACTATCGTAAAGTTACAAATAGCAAAGTGATAAAACATTAAACTATCTAACTTTTTTCATAGTTTTTGCTAAAATTTTAGACGCTATTTATCATCTAATTGCAAGGTAAAACGGCACAAAAATGGCACAAATTGGTCTTTTTTTAATTTTTTAGCAAATTTTCGCATTGCTGATTTTCAGTCACTTACACAATTAAAACACATCGTTACCGTTTCTAAAGGGCAGATTCTTTTATCCTATAGCCCTTTTATAGAAGCGTTTTCGTAACTTTACTGTATGC
>JASLCD010000066.1 GCA_030146295.1 Chryseobacterium sp. | reverse complement strand
CATTCAATAACTATATTTGATTTGAAAAAAAGCAAATGTAATGATTTTTTATTTTGATGTTAACAGTTGTTAAGAACATTTGGGTAAAAATGCCCAAACAAAAAGCTTTAGTCTTTATAAACAGGGATTTCCACGTAGCTGTCATTGTACCATTTTATCTCCAGAGGTTCATCAGCATCCTTTATCGTTTCATCACTTACATCTTTTCCGGAACCATAGTTGACCTGCCAGGATTTATTTTTATTAACTCCAGCGAGTAGCACGAGTTTGCTTCCCTTTTCGATTTTTTTACTCATAAATAATGAATTTTTGATAGGGATTTGCTCCTTTTTGCCCGGTTTAAGAAGTTGACGTTTAGAATTATCTTTTGAATAGCTAGCCCTTGTAAGATGCGTAGATAATAAAAACGTCTTACCATCCGGTGTCACCTGATATAATGAGGTGCTGGGATCAAAATCTTTCTTATTAATGGAAACGTTGAATACTCCGGATACATTTCCGCTTAGTATGATATCTCTGTCCAGAGTTTCACTTTCAAAATAAACGGAATTGGTTACATAGACACTGTCCTGTTTACTTACTGAATGATAAAGATATTTTGGGTTTCTGTCTTTAAAGTCAATAGTCTGCTTGGTAAATTGCTCACTTGTGGGTTTCTCAAAAACCGAAGAAACGTTTTTACGATCCTGAAGATAGAATTTAAGAGTAGAAGAGTGCATTTTATCAAGACTGGGAACATGCTTCCATGTATTGCTGTTCATAATCTGGAAATTGACTTTATCCTTTAGGAGTTCCGGTTTTTTTCCATCTTTCAGAATATAATCGAACCACGAAAAAGCAAGTTCATCAATGCTTATTCTGGCTACAGGGTCTATGAGTGTGCTCCCGGTACCATAGACATAATTGTACCCGTAACTTTGAGCTCCTGCGTGATCATAAGGTCCTATCACCAGATAATGATTAGGATTTTTGTGGTATATGTGGTGTTGTTTATAATAATACATAGCTCCGATCTGATCGGCATCATAATAGCCGGTAGTCGTTAAAACCGGAATGTTTATTCTGGCAAAATCCTTTTTATAGGGAACCATTTTCTGCCAGTACTGATCATAACCGGGATGATCCAGCCATCTCTGGAAAATTTTATTAGGCTTCCCGCTGATGGAATCCAGAGCTCTGAATGATCTGCCGCTTTTATACCATGCAGTATTGATAGAATCCCATTTCGGATAATTGGTGAAGGTGGCTTCATCGGTCAGCTTATTATTAGTGACATAGCGGATCCATTGCATCATATAGCTCATGAAGACATTGTTTTGAGCAGGATAATCGATCCCGATTCCTACTGCAACCTGAGGTACAATTGTTTTCAAAGCCGGATGCAGCTTTTTAGCCGTTGCCCACTGGCTGAATCCTAAATAGCTTCCGCCTATCATTCCTACCTTACCATTGCTCCAAGGTTGTTTGCTTACCCAGTCTATGACTTCGTAGAGATCCTGTGCTTCGTCTTCAAACGGATTATTAGGGTCATTACTGTCTCTTTTTCCACGGGTGTTCACCACGGCTCCTACATAATTGTAAACTGCTGCTCTTTTTCCCATCCCAGCATCTACAAGCTCTCCGGCATAAATATTATTGGTAAGAATAACGGGAAGGGGAGACGTGTTTTCTTTTTTTCGGACAATGGTCATCGTGAGCGTTGTTCCGTTTTTTAAGGTAAGGTTCTTGGTTTCGATGATGAACTTTTCCTGCTCTTTTGCTTTGAAAAGCGGCATCACCTGAGGCTTGATGCTGGAATAGGTCTTATAGTTGACATAATTTTTACATAAAGCCAGCGCGGAAGCATAATCTATACTGTCTTTATCCTTTTGCTTGTCAAGTGCTGCTTTCAGCGATTTTTTATATTCCTTTACATCACCATCCAGAATGGTCCCGATCTTGGCAATCAGTGGATCAGGGTAACTTTCATATTTTGTAATGAATGCTGTTTGAAGGGCACTGGAAAAAGAAGTTTTTTTATCCTTTTCCGCCAGTTTGGCCATACCGTAGATTTCATAAGCAAGAGATTTATTCCCTGCCATATTATGATCAGCGAATTCTTTACGATAATCATTTAAGGTTATAATAGAATTTTTGTAGTCTTTTGCAGCGAGCTGTAAACGAAACAGGTTGTCTAGAAATGTGACGGTTGATTTCGGTTTGTTTTTAGAAGACTGATGTTCGGTAATGACCTTTAGAGCGAGTTCCGGAATTTGTTTTTCCAAAATTACAGAATCTGTTGTTGCCGTTTTCGGAAAGTAAAATTTCTGGGCCTGCATCAGGTTAACAAAAACTAATGCTACGAGTATTTTAAATTTCATTAAAGGTGTGTTTTGAGCTGCTGATGAAAAAGTAACACATCGAAATGTGTTTTTTGATCATTGATTGCTCAGTTGGTTATTATTTTTTAGCCGACTAAATTAAGAATTTTTATCATTAAGAAATGAAATAATATCATTGCTGTTTTTATCACATAAAGTCTGTGGAAAATAGTTCAAACAAAGAGCTTTAATCTTTATACACCGGGATTTCAACATAGCTGTCGTTGTACCATTTTACCTCCAGAGGATCCCCGGAATCCTTGATCGTCTCATCACTTACATCCTTACCAGTCCCATAATTGATCTGCCAGTTAGGATTTTTATTAACGCCTACCAACAATAACAGTTTACTACCTTTCTCTATCTTTTTACTCATGAAATAGGAATTGTTAATCGGGATCTGTTCCGTTTTGTTGGGTTCAAGAAGCTGTCGTTTTTCATTGTTCTTCGCATAGCTGGCTCTTACGATATGAGTGGATAATAAAGAAGACTTTTCATCCGGTTGAATCTGATACAGGTAAGTATCCGTATCAAAATCTTTTTTATTGATAGAAACATTGAAAACTCCGGAAAGGTTTCCACTCATAATCATATCCTTGTCAAGTACTTCACTTTCAAATAAAATAGAATTGGTCGTTTTTATACTGTCTTTTTTGCTGACTTTATAGTAGGTGTCTTTCTGATCCCTGTTCTTAAAATCAATCGTTTGCTTCGTGAAGCTTTGATTTTCAGGTTTGTTGAATACTGAAGAAGTGTTTTTCTTGTCCTGAAGGTAAAATTTCACGCTGGAGGTATGCATTTTGTCAAGATCAGAAACATGTTTCCATGTATTGGTGTTCATCACCTGAAAATTGATTCTGTCTTTTAAAATTTCCGGTTTTTTACCACCTTTAAGAATATAATCAAACCATGAGAAGGCAAGGTCATCAATACTTATCCTGGCTACAGGATCAATAGGGTTGCCATTCACGTAAGTAAATCCGAAGCTTTGTGCTCCTCCATGATTATAAGGGCCAATTACCAGATAATGATCTGCATTTTTATTGTAAAGATGATGTTGTTTAAAATAATACAGTGCACCAATCTGATCATCATCATAATATCCCGTTGTCGTCAGAATAGGAATATTGATTTTAGAAAAATCTTCTTTGTAAGGAACCATTTTCTGCCAATACTGATCATATCCCGGATGATCCAGCCATCGCTGGAATATTTTGCTTGGTTTACCGCTTATCGTGTCTAAAGATCTGAATGCTTTCCCGCTTTTGTACCATTTTGTATAGATAGAATCCCATTTTACAGCATTAGCAAAATCTGCTTCATCAGTAAGCTTGTTATTGGTTACATACTGTATCCATTGAAGCATATAGCTCATGAAGATGTTATTCTGAGCAGGATAATCTATCCCGATACCTACTGCAACCTGAGGGACAATCGTTTTTAATGCAGGATGAAGTTTTTTTACGGCTCCCCATTGGCTGAAACCTAAGTAACTTCCGCCAATCATTCCTACTTTTCCGTTGCACCAGGGTTGTTTGCTTACCCAGTCGATGACTTCGTAAATATCCTCAGCTTCATGTTCAAAAGGGTTGTTTACATTATTACTGTTTCTCTTGCCCCGGGTATTGACTACAACACCTACATAATTATAAGTAGCGGCTCTTTTTCCAAAGTATTCATCAAATAGGCCTGCATAAATATTATTGGTAAGAATAACGGGAAGCGGGGAAGTATTTCCTTTTTTTCGGACAATGGTAATCGTCAAGGTAGCTCCATTTTTTAGGGTAAGATCTTTGGTTTCAATAATAAATCTTTCTTGATCTTTTGAAGTCAGCAGCTGCATTACCTGAGGTTTTATGCCGGAATAGGTTTTATAACTTAAATAGCTTTTGCATAAAGCAAGGGCTGTCCTGTAGTCAATGCTGTCTTTATCCTTTTGTTTATCCAGTACTTTGTTCAGTTGCTTTCTGGATTCTTTTACATCTCCGTCAAGAGCAAGCCTAAGTCTAGGAATCGTTTTTTCTAAAAGGCTTTCGTATTTTTTATGAAATACTTTTTGAAGGGCGTTGGAAAATGAGGTATTGTTTTCTTTTTGCTCCTTTTTTGCAAGTGCATACAGCTCAAATCCGATATACCTGTAGTCTCCCATATTGTGATCCGCAAAGAGCTTGCGGTTTTCGGAAAGAGAAGTCAGCGAATTTTTATAATCCTGAGCTACCATCTGCAGACGGAAAAGATTGTCCATAAGATCAACAGTGTTTTCCGGTTTGTATTTCACCGATTGAAGATGAGGAATCACTTGCTGTGCAAGTCCTGGAATCTGTTTTTCCAATATAACAGAGTCAGTTACAGCTGTCTTTGGAAAGTAAAACTTTTGTGCCTGCACCAGGTTTACAAAAATTAATGCTAAAAGAATCTTAAATTTCATGAGATGGTGTGTTTATGGTATGTTTTTAGCTGCTGTTGAAAAAGTATTCAATTTAAATACGTTTTTAATAACTGTTAATTAAAATTGTTTACATTTTATCAAACGAAAGTAGTAAATTTTATCATTGTACCGTGAGAAAATTTTCATGGTTGTGAAATAAGTATTAACATCCATTAACGCTGTTAAAACTTGCTTAAACAATAAGTTTTTAATATTTTCGTTAACTTATTTAGACTAATTTTCTTATATC
>JASLCD010000327.1 GCA_030146295.1 Chryseobacterium sp. | reverse complement strand
TTTTAGAATTAATAAAAAATCCGAAAAATATTCAGTTAGAAGACCTTGGTCTTTTGAAAGAAGAGATTCACACTTTTCCTTATATTCAAAATATAAGGGCACTTCATCTGTATGGAGTGCACCTGTACGAAAAAGAAAATTATCAGAAAGAGCTTTCTATAACAGCAGCATACACTACTGATAAAAAGATTTTATATCAACTGATCAATGGAAAGATCAGGCAGGAGGCCCAACCGGAAATTGCTGAAGAGAAGATTCCTTCCAAAACAATTGAAAAACCGGTTCAATTTGCCCCAAAAAGTAAATCTTTTCCTCTTAAAAGAGAAGAAGAAGTCTCCTTGGAGAAACAAGAGGAGAAGCCAGAAAATACATGTGTAATACCAACGTTACAACAGTTGGAGCCCATCTATGTAAACGGTGAACGGAACAGAATTTTATTTGAAGGAGAAGAAAATTTTCTTGATGAACAAAACGCTGAAACGATAGATATTGAATCTACCCTGGAATCAGGAACTTTGGTAACTCAAAAGACTGATACTGCAGCAGAATCTGTCACTGAACAAAAAGAAGAGATATCATCTGAAGTAGAGACCCGAGAAGAAGACTTTACACCGGAAGTGATTATTCATGAAGATCAGATCTCTTCAGAAAAAGAAGAAGAGAAGATGGATGAAGAAGAAAATATCAGTTTCCATGAGATATCTCCTTTATTACCGGACGAAAATACTGAAGCTGCTGAGGAGGAGTCTGTAAGAACAGAATCAACAGCTCATGAAACTGTAACGGTTTCTGAAGAAGATCCTACCCAGCACGAAGAAATAAAAACAGAAGCAGAAGAGAATACCGGAGAAAATTTTACACCAGAAACCATTATCGACGAAGATCAGATTTCTGATGAAAAAGAAGAAACGCCTTTGGTGGAAATATCTGATGCTGAAGTAAGCTTCCATGGAACGGAATCATTTATGCCGGATGTTAAAATCCAGGCTAACAACGAAGAAATTTCTGAAACAGCTGAAGTTTTACAGCCTCACGTGAATAAGCATGAAGAGGAAATGAGACGTCTGATTGAAGAAGTTGAGAAAAAGATGAAGGAGGCTAAACCTGTTGCTCAGGAAGAAAAGACAGAGCCTGAAACAACCGGAGATCATGAGATTAGCTTCGCCGAAACCCAGAATTTCCATTTCTGGTCAACAAGTGAAGAGAAACCTTCAGAAATCAAAGAAGAACCTGCAAAAGAAGAAGTTGTTGAAGATCAGCTGCCTGAGGAAGAAGAGGTTGAAACTGAATCAACAGAAGAAATAGAAGAAGCTCCCGAAGTTCAGACTGCATGGAAACCCATGAGTGTGGAATCCAATATACCTGATTCATTTATCAGTAAATCATTAGAAACTGCAACGCCTGAAATACAAGCTCCGGCAGCAGAAATACTCCCTGAAGAAGAACCAGAACAGGTAACTGAAACCGAAACCAAAACCCCATCTGAAAAGATTGAGGACCTTACAGAAGGTTTTCATGAAGATACTGTTCCAGCTATAGAAGAACCTTCAGAAGTTGCTGAAGACCTTTCTGTTCCTATTGAAACAGCCGAAGAAAAAGAAGATGTTCCGGTGATGAATGTATCTTTCTTTGGAACCGATATTTCTACCCTTAAGGTGGAAGAAAAACAGAAGGAAAGTAAAGAAGAACCTGTAGAGCACATACAGGAAGTTACTATGAAGAATACAACACAGTCGCAATTAGACAGTAATGTTCCCGGTTTTATCAATACCTGGCAAAGCTGGCTTAAGATCGACAGAACGGAAGAGATCGAAAAGGAGAAATCTGAAACCAAAGAAAGGGCCATTGAAACCTTCATAGAAAATAATCCTAAAATCAGCCAGTTAAAAGAAGAAAGTTCCTATGTTGTTAAAGAAAAGAACAGTGATATCTCACACTTGATGACAGAGACGCTGGCAAATCTTTATTTCGAGCAGAAATTATATACAAAAGCAATAAAAGCGTTTGAAATACTAATTAAAAAGAGTCCTGAGAAAAAAGAATATTTTGAAGCTAAAATTCAGGATGTTAAGGACTTCAGAAGTAAAAATTAAAAGGAAAAAGGTACTGTCTAAACAGTACCTTTTTTTATTTATAAATTCTGGGGGGTATTTTTATTTCCTCTCAACTTTTTCCAGGCCTTCCGCCCAAAAACAATTACAAGAATTAAGATAATAATTGTAAAAATTACTGCAATAACCGGTGCTGCCATAGCGAGAACAGACATGAGGCCAGCTCCGGCTGTTTCTGTAGTTCCTACTACAGAATTTCCCAGCCCTCCGGTTGTTGCCGTAGAAGCGGCCCGTATTCCTGCAAATCCGGAACTGATTGTAGCTGCTGTACCTCCACCGGCAATGAGTGCCAGCGCCCATTGTGGGAATGTTCCCAGCTCAGCAAACTGGCTGGCAAATAAAATAGATCCGGCTACCGTAGCCATGGGAATAGAGACCGTATCCAGCAAATGATCAATAAAAGGGATGTAATAAGCCAGAATCTCGGCCACCGTGGCAATTCCTGTTGTAATAAGAGTTGGGAGGCCTGAAAGCCACTCAAAATGCTCATTCATGGGGATCCAGTGGAAATAAGATGCAAGGCTTACGATAAACATTGGGAGAAATACCCGAAATCCCGTAGCTGCTGCCAGTCCAATGCCGATAAAGGCACTGATTATATATGAAAAATAGGGAATATTATCTAACATATTAATTTTCAGATTTATTGTTTTCCCTAAAATTACAAAAAGTATATGATATTTGGAATATAGTTGATTTCTGAGGGATGCAGGAAGCGAATTTAGAACTTCGCAATTTGTGATGTACTGTAGAATACATAAAGTGTCTGCACAATCATCAGTGCAAAACCGGGTGATTTGTTGGAAAATAAAAAACTTTCCGATTCGGATAATCTGTGAGATGTACATCTCACAGATCTTTTATTTTTGTTTATAAAAAGATTACTTCTTCTGTGCTTCACAAAGCTTTATAAACTGAGCTTCCACATCCTGGAATTTTGACGGCATCTCAGGAGATGCCCAAAATAACATGGCCATTGTTTTCTCTCCGAAAGCCTCTTTAAACAAGTCTTTATTCAGGCGATAGCATTCTCTCAGTAATCTTTTAATACGATTTCTATGCACAGCCTTTTTAAAATATCTTTTAGAAACAGAAACCCCGAATCTGGATTTTTCTACATGAAGATTGGCCTTGTCTTTCAGAATAATGATTCTCAGATTTCCGTTGGTCCTCCACTTGCCTTTATCAAAAAGCAAGCTGATTTCCGTATTTTTTTTGAGCTTTTCCGCTCTGGGATATTTGGAATTTGTCATTTACGGAGTGTACGTATTGGTTTTTATTTTTTCTCACCAGATTTCTCAGAGTAATTCACGAAATCGTTTTTGCAAATCAGCAAAATAGGTAGAGAAATATTTTAATCCTGATTTAATAAATGATTAATCACTTCTGAAGCGGTGTACAACCCGAAAATTGCCGGCATATAGCTTATTGTTCCGTAAAAAGATCTTTTATAATTGGTTCCGTCAGTCATTTTCAAACTTTCTTCATCCTGAATGTCGTTGGCAAAAACACAACGGACTCCCTTGTCTATTTTTACCTTTTTCAGCCTTTTTCTTACCTGTCTTGCGAGATGGCAATGTTCGGTTTTGCTGATGTCTCTTACCAATACTTTGCTTGGATCGGTTTTTCCGCCGGCACCCATTGAGCTTACGATTTTTATCCTTCTTCTTTTGGCAGCGATAATCAAACAAAGTTTTGGGGTAACACTGTCGATACAGTCCAAAACATAATCAAATTTTGCAGAATCCAGAACTTCATCCATCCTTTCCGGATTTAGAAACTCGTTGATTTTGGTTAAGTTAAGCTCCGGATTGATGTCAAGAAGCCTTTCTGCAACTACATCTACCTTGTGTTTCCCAACAGTAGAATGCAGGGCAGGAAGCTGTCTGTTGATATTCGTGATATCTACCGTATCACCATCCACAATGGTCATACTCCCCACTCCGGCTCTCGCAAGAAATTCTGCAGCAAAAGAACCTACTCCGCCTAAGCCTACAACAAGTACATTTGCTTTGATCAGCTTTTCCAATCCATCTTCTTTAATCAAAAGTTCAGTTCTTTCCAGCCAGTATTTATCCATTTTTTATTGTGTGTAAATTTTCTAAAATTTGTTCATTGAGTTGTTCCAAAGAAATTCCTTTTATTTCTGAAACCTTCAGATACAATTCTTCGATGTTAAAATCATCATTGTCGGTTTCTAAAAATATTTTGTCTAATGGAGTGTTTTTTACAATATCCTGCAAAGATAAATTATACAAAACAGGTTTTCCAAAACTCAGATAAAAATTATTTTTAAGAAGATCTTCGGCAATTTTGCTTTTTTTATTGAAACCATGGATGATCATTGGCTGTTCGGCCTTCTTTTTAAGAGAAATCACCTCATAAAATTTTCTTACACAATGAATGATCAAAGGTTTTTTTACCTCATTTGCGATCCTGATCTGCCTTAAAAATACCTCCTCCTGAATTTTCAGATCCACAGAAACCAAAGAATCCAGACCGCATTCTCCAATAGCAAAACAGTTTTTAAACATCATGCTTTCCATCCACGAAAACTGTTGCTTTATATTGTCCACATCAATATCGTTAGGGTGAATTCCGATAGAATACGGAAAATCTGGCGGAATTCCTTTTGATAAATTATAAATTCCGTACCTGATATATTTTTTATGATGGTGAAAATCAAAAAATTCCATGTTCAAAAATAGGTATTTTTCAGATTTAATTTAAATTTATTAAACGATCGTTTATAAATGTGTTAAAAATTTCTTAACTTTACTCAAAGTACACTTCATGAAAAAAAAATTTACAGAAAAACAGATTCACATACTGGATATTGCAGAAGAGCTCATTGCAAAAAAAGGGTATGAAGGAACCTCTGTAAGGGATATCTGTTCCAAAGCAAATATTAATGTCGCCATGATCTCTTATTACTTCGGTTCTAAAGAGAAAATGATGTCTTATCTCTACCAGTACAGGGTACTGAAGACCAGAGAGAATTTTTCAGAATTTGCAGATACCATCAAAGATGGGAAACCGGAAATGCAGATGCGGGAAATGATCAAATATATCGTTTCTCAGCTGTTCAAGTATAACTATTTCCATGGGTTTGTTACCCAGGAACTCCGCCATACAGAAAACCTGAAAGATGAGCTCCTTGATTTTTACCAGCTATTCGTGAAAAAACTGGATGAAGTCATTAAAAAAGGAGTAGCATCCGGGGTTTTTACTTTTACCCCAAAACCTGAAGATATTCTTACCATGATTATCGGGTCCACTTTGTTTGTCATCAGGAACAAAAACTTTTATGAGCTGTATGTTCCAAGTAAAAATGAAGAAACATATAACAAAGAAGCTGAAAAAAAAGTGAGAATGAATCTTTTATTAAGTGTTTTTGCGATTTTGGGATACGCTGCAGACTAAAATTACGTTAAATATTCATAAAAAAAAATCTATTGACAAAAAAGTTATA
>JASLCD010000004.1 GCA_030146295.1 Chryseobacterium sp. | reverse complement strand
ACTGTTAACATCAAAATAAAAAATCATTACATTTGCTTTTTTTCAAATCAAATATAGTTATTGAATGAGTCAACTTTTTAGAAGAAAAATCTATTCAGATACAGATACTTCAACGGGACTTTTAAGAGTTTTAGGTGTATGGGACATCGTATTTTTTGGTATTGCGGCCATTATTGGAGCTGGAAGTTTCAGTAGTTTGGGAGAAGCCGTTTTCAGAGGTGGCCCTGGTGTTATCCTTCTATATTTGATTTGTGGGTTTGCCTGTGGGTTTACTGCTTTATGCTATGCTGAATTTGCCAGCAGAATACCTACCGCAGGTTCGGCCTACACCTATGCCTATGCCAGTTTTGGTGAGCTTATTGCCTGGGTTATTGGCTGGGCTCTGATCATGGAATATTCTTTCGGGAATATTTATGTAGCTTTTTCCTGGTCAGATTATTTCACCAGTTTCTTAGGACGTCTTGGAATGCATATTCCGGATTACCTTACCTGCAGCTACACAGAAGCGAGAAAAGCAGTTCAATACGGTTCAGAAAATAAAGAACTTTTAAATGCATGGAAAACAGCTCCATTGATTGGAAACCTGAAGTTCATTGTGGACATTCCTGCATTGGTCATCAACGGTTTAATCACATGGCTTTGTTATGTAGGAGTAAAAGAAAGTAAAAACTTCAACAACTCTCTGGTTATCTTAAAGCTTGCCGTCATTATACTGGTAATTCTTGTGGGAGCTTCTTATGTTACAATTGATAACTGGACTCCTGTGAGCCCTGCAACCGGAACTCCTTCCTTCATGCCGAATGGCTTTGCCGGAGTCATGAGTGCTGTATCCGGAGTCTTCTTTGCATACATCGGGTTTGATGCTTTAAGTGTACTTTCCGAAGAGACTAAAGATCCGCAGAAAACACTTCCAAAAGGAATGATTATCTCCCTTGTATTGTGTACTGTGATTTATATTGCATTAACGCTTGTATTAACAGGAATGGTAGATTACAAGAAGTTTGATGGCGTGGGTGATCCTCTTTCATTCATATTTGAAAAAACAAATGCTAATGTAGCCTGGATGGAACTTGTTGTTTCCTTCGTTGCGATCGTTGCCATTACCACTGTATTATTGGTTTTCCAGATGGGACAGCCTAGAATCTGGTATGCGATGAGCCGTGACGGACTGATGCCTCAGAGATTCCAAAAGGTGCATCCAAAATACAAAACTCCTTCTTATGCAACAGTAGTTACCGGAATTGTAGTAGGGATTCCTATCCTGTTTACAGATAAAACATTTATCCTGGATTTCACAAGTATCGGAACTATTTTCGCCTTCGTATTGGTATGTGCAGGAGTACTTATGCTTCCGGCTAAAGAAAAGATCAAAGGCAGATTTCACCTTCCTTATGTGAATGGCAAAATCATTTTTCCTGTTATTTTTATTGGCAGTTTATTATTTTTCTACCAATGGCAGCCGGAATTTTTTGACAACCTGATGAACTGGTCGGACCCTAAAGAAGGAGAATTCAGAGCTTCTATTTTCTTCTTTATTATCATCAATCTGATCTTATGTGTAGTAGCTTTTATCAAGAATTTATCATTAATTCCATTGATTGGACTAAGTTCATGCCTGTATCTTCTTACAGGAATGAGCCACGAAAACTGGTTCTGGTTCGGAATGTGGTTCCTGATCGGTATGGTCATCTATTTCTTCTATGGCTACAAAAACAGTAAACTTGGAAAAGAATTAAAAAACAGCTAAAGAATAATTAGCAAAGCACGAAAAGGCAAAATGGCAAAAAGGTCGAACGATTGAACAGACTGATTTGCGATTTTGCCTTTTTTGTTTTTACGTTCTAAAAAATCGGCCGAATTATTGCTTTAAGTTCAATAGAATCAATAAACTAACCCACCATGACTGAAAGAATTAAAACCTACAGCGCGTTTTATCAGTTTTACCTTACAGAACACAGTAAAACAGGAACCCGGATTTTTCATTTTATCGGAACATTGCTTGTCTTTTTCGTTATAGGATACGTTATCAGTTCAGGAAAAGAAAGGTTTCTCTGGTATATTCCCATTTTCGGATATGGATTTGCCTGGTTCAGTCATGCAGTGATTGAGAGAAACAAACCGGCTACTTTCAAATATCCTTTATGGTCTTTAATTTCGGATTTCAGACTGTTTTTTGAGCTGCTGATTGGGAAACAGAAATTCATAATGCCTGATAACAAGCCTCAGAATCAGGAGCAACATTAAATCTTTTTTTTTCCTTTTTAGTCCAAAAGTAGGAGTTGGGACAAGCAAAGACGCAGGAAAATCAAAGGTTTTCAGGAAAAGCTCTGCGTTCTCAATTTCATCGAAGATAAAATCCTTGCATCTTACCTAAAGATGGCTTGTAAAAATTTTATTGACTTTTCGTTTTCCAAAAAAATCCTACTCCCTGTGGGATGGCTTCACCTTCAGTTCGCAATGACTATAATCTAGTGGATATTTGGATAAAGCTTCTTCCCTATCAGATATCCCACCGAAGGCAGAATAAAGGACAATACCACCGGCAATATCAATGAAAGGCCGGAACCTTCAAGAATAATCGTCAGAGGAAAAAGGTATCCATTATAAACAATAAGTGCCAATGTAAAAAGAAAACTGTCACTATTTCCTGTAGAAAGAATATTGAAATGATGTCCAAACTGATCAAATAAACCGGAACAAACGAATAAAAACACATTCACAAAAAATACCCACAGTACCGTTCTGTAAATCATTCTCTTTTTTGCATTAAGATATCCGGCAAAGATCAGAAAAAGAGATAAAATTCCTGAAACAAAAAAATCTACTCCAGAAAGATCTGTCTCACCGCCAGTTCTTCCAAAGAAATACATGGCATAGAGCACAATAGTAAGGAAGTAGATTATCGTTACATAATTCATATATCAAAAGTTTTATTGTCGGCCTTTAGTATTTTTTTTCAAGAATATCATAGTGAACGGTATTGATCATTTTTTCAGCAAGAGCATCTCCATCCACTTTTATCGGGCTGGGAATGTAGCTTGAAAAAGTCATTGTGTTATCTTTATTCAGGGTTACTTCCACTTCTTCGAGTATATTTTGATCATCCACATAAAACTGAATCCTGTTTTCTATGATTCTCCAAAAGGAAAGTCTGGGTTCAGATGGGCTGCAGTCTCCTGTCTTTCCTTCTACATAATTATAAATAGCATACCCGTCTTCCCTGATCGCATAATTCCTCATCAGACGGCAGTTATCAAATTCTTTGACCACTTTCTTTTTATTTTCATAAAATCCGGCTTCTTTCAGTTTCCAGAACCCTGTAACGTCTTCTTTTTTTAATTTCTGAGCATTAATACAAGAAAAAACTGTAATAAGAAAAGCAAGAGAAAATATCTTCTGCATAGATAAATAGGTGTGTATTTTTATTATGATTTTAAACGAATATACAATAATTACGATAAAGAGATTCCGGGGGCGGCTTCGCCGCCCCCGGAATCTCAACTTTAACCTTTGAACGTTAAATCCGGCTTCTATTTAAATTTTTTCTTAAAACTGAATTTAAGCCTGTTTATCAGCCCCGGTTCTATGATGTCAACTCCAATTCCGAAATTGCTGTCTGCAACGGTATGATGGTCTGTTCTGAACTTTTCAAACTCACTTTGCGGGATTTCAAGATTAATCAGAGGATGGTATTCGATGTATACACTTGCTCCGTTCTTGCTCACTTTTTTGCGGCTTTTATAGTCAAAATACGGATTGGCAATGGAACATTCCTGAACCGTATATTTTTCTTCAGTATCAATTTTCTGATCTGTATAAAGGTTGATTTCATACTTCTCAGTATCGAAATTATGCCAGAACGATAGATCTTTATGCATAAAATCCCTTGCACTCGCCTTTACAACATTTCTGTCAAAATACATTAGGAAACGGTTTTTCTGCGGATCTACATAATAAGGATTTTCAATAATAGCAGTATATTGAATCTTCACTTCATTCAGCCTTTTATCATCGCTTACCACATCAATGGCGGCATCTTTGAATACATTTCGAACATCAGTCCCATTTCTGTCGCCGGAATAATTAAGCGCATAGAAAAGGAAACTGTTCCAGCTGTCTATGATCTCTCTTTTATTGGTACTTTTGAAATACCGTCTCATGGCATTGGCCCTGCTTCCTTTATAAGTTGTTGACAGAACAAATTTACCGACAGTCCCCTGTACATTGAAATCTACTTTTTCATTAATACAGAAATAAGGAAACTTATAAGGTTTTCTTACCTGCAGCTCCTGGTCTTTTTTCACTTCGAGATAATGCATAAAATACATAAACCCTCTGTTTTCAATCAATCCGAATTCATCACGAATCGTGGCATCAATAAAATACTCCTCACCTTTATAATTGACTTTTACCACAACATGATTGAAACTTAACAGTGATGGCAGATAGTATTTAATATAATAATCTGTATTAAAGTTCACTAATACAACAGAGGCATCCACTCCTATATAATCAAGAACTACTTTTAATAAAACCGATTTGGCTTTGCAATCTCCCTGCTTATTCTCATAGGTCACTGATGGTTCCTGTGGCTTATGTCCATTCATTTCATCAGCATTGAAAATATAATAGATGTGATTCTGAACATATTCTATCGCAAACTGAAGCTTTTCACCCTGATCGCTAATAGCATCTAGTTTTTCAATCAGGTTCGGAGCAAAATCCTGTAAGGAGGAAGAGTTGAAAACCTCATCATAAAGAGGTACAATATAGTTGGAAAGGTCTTTCCATGTGCTTTCAGTAGCAAAATCTACATAAGGAAAAATCTCCCGTCCGGAATCTACAGGATTAATATAATTCTGTTCTTCTATCACAAATCTTTCTCCTTTTTTCAAATGATTCGTTTCCGGTTCAAGAACATTTCCCTGCTCATCTCTGAAAAAAGTTTTTTTATAAGCAATAGTCTGTTCACGTTCGTTGATAAAAGTGAATTTAAAATTACCATAAGCCCAGTAATTATCCGGACTTACCCATACATATTTTGAAAATTCCTTTCTCAGAAAATCGCGGTCGGTAAATTCTTTAATCCTTGAATCTTCCAAAATCAGTACATCATAAAGCCTGAGATCTTTAATTGTAATATTGATCTTTTTATTACTGCTCAAAACCCCTCCGCTGCTCTGGTTTTCGCTGTCAAGAACTTTAATATTCGTATCCGGAATTTTATCCATCAGCACCCCGTCTCTCAAAACACTGATTCTGTGAATCTGATAAACTTCATTCTCCTCCACAATGACGTCAGACACGGAAGCTCTTTCCAGATTTCCCGGCTCGTTCAAAGTATAAGCCATGCAGACATATTCGCTGTTTTCCGTATTGCTGGTATAGTATTTTTTGTCTAAAAAGTAGCAATAGTCACGCCCTTCATCGATTTGTTTTTTGGCAAATTCGGAGTCTTTGATTCTGTTTTTTATTTCCTCATCCCCGATATTTCCTGCCCACATTTCAGGTTTTTGAATCCTGTAATTTTCAACTTGCATTTGATTTTCCATATTTATTGTAAGAATTATGTTTTGTGGTTAGTGTTTAAGAACTTCAAATTAAATGATTAAAAAAGTAAAAAGCAATAGCAGAAGTACTACAAATTAAGGAAAGCCAACTTCGGCATGGTAATTGCGAGGTATGGGGAAAAAATCAAGTTTATGAAAAATATCGCAACAATTCTAAAAGGGGCAGTACCCGCGTTAGCATTATTCGCAATGACACAATGTACAACAGCAGCAAGTGCATCGGCAGGAGATGAAAAAACCTTCATCGTAGGACCACAGACAGCAGACTGTACAGGTGTAGCTCCCATGAAATGTCTGCAGGTAAAAGAAAACGCTTCCGGAAACTGGACCAATTTCTACAGCAATATTGAAGGATTTACTTACGAACCGGGATATGAATATGTTTTAAAGGTAAAAACAGAAAAAATTGCCAACCCACCAGCTGACGGATCATCCATAAAATATACGTTGGTAAAGCAGGTTTCTAAAACGAAAAAGAAAGACATGGCAGCCAATGAAAAAACCCTTATCGTGGGACCACAAACCGTAGACTGTTCTGCAGGAGCCGGACGTATGAAGTGTCTGCAGGTAAAAGAAAATGCTTCTGAAAGCTGGACCAATTTCTACAGCAACATCGAAGGATTTACGTACGAACCGGGCTATGAATATGTTTTAAAAGTAAAAACAGAAAAAATCGCCAACCCTCCGGCAGATGCTTCTTCCATCAAATATACATTGATAGAGCAGGTTTCTAAAACAAAGAAATAATAAATAAAAAAACGCTTCTGAAAATTTCAGAGGCGTTTTTTTTTATTGAGGTGGGATCAGGTTCGAAGCTTTTTAGAAATTGAAAAAAGTCATCAAATGATTCATCTTCAGTATCCATTTCCCATACCCTTATGTTAGACCTGATTCTTTTTGAGGAGGGTCAGGATATTTTCCTTTCGTAGTCTCTCCTACCGTATTTGCGGTAGTCATTGCAACGACAAGGTCATTCAGCATACCACTGGCTGCTGTAGGTGAATTGGGAAGAAGAACAAGGTTGCTTCTGTTACTTGCTCCTACTGAGTGCAGTGTATCATAGTGCTGTGTTACCACAATAAGAGCTGATGCTTCATGAGAATTGATATCCACATTGTTCAGCATCCGTACCGATTCTTCAAGTCCTTTTGCAATTTCTCTTCTTTGGTCAGCAATACCCTGTCCCTGTAATTTTTTAGATTCTGCTTCTGCTTTTGCAACGGCTACAATTCTGATTCTTTGCGCTTCAGATTCATATTCGGCAGCTGTTTTTTCTCTTTCTGCAGCATTGATTCTGTTCATCGCATGTTTTACCTGTTCATCCGGATCAATATCTGTTACCAGAGCTTTGATAATATCATACCCATAGCTATTCATGGCTTCCTGCAGTTCGCCTTTTACAGCAATCGCCACATCATCTTTTCTTACAAAAACATCATCCAGCTTCAACTTTGGAACTTCTGCTCTTACCACATCAAAAACGAATGAAGTAATTTGGTTTTCAGGATTTTCCAGACGATAATACGCATCCCCTACCTGACTTCTGATCACCTGATATTGAACGGAAATTTTCATTTTGATGAAAACGTTGTCTAATGTCTTTGTGTCAATCATCACATCCAGCTGCTGAATTCTCAGATTCAGTCTTTTAGCAATCTGATCTACAATGGGCAGCTTAAGATGAAGTCCCGAATGTTTTACAGCACGGAATTTTCCAAACCGTTCGATAATAGCTGCCGTTTCCTGCTTAACAACAAAAAACGAAGCGAATAAAATGATTAGCCCGAAGAAAATAACGGGCGCTAAATATATTCCCATAGTTTTTAGATTTTTTAATAGGTCGTCAAAAATTATGTTTTGTTAAAACTTTTTTTACCGTTTGTTTAAATATAAGAAAAATAAAATTAAGCTTCAGAGAGTACTCATTACGAAATTCAGCTCTTGAATATTCATCATTTTTAAAGTACAATTGTTCTGAAAAGACTTACTTTTGAATATTCATTACAAATCATGGTCAACTCTAAAGAACTATTAAAGGATCATATCTCAAAATTCACTTCTCTTTCCGAAGAGCAGTTTGATTATGTTTTTGAACATTTTAATGTGATTACACTTAAGAAGGGACAGAGCCTGATTACGGAAGGTGATTTTGTGAATCATGAGTATTTCGTTCTGGAAGGATGTCTGAAAGCATTTTATCTTAATGACAGCATGAAAATGTTTATTCTTCAGTTTGCCATGCCTACCTGGTGGGTAACAGATTTCGATGCTCTTTACAATAAAACAAGAGCAACCATTCATGTTGATTGTATCACCAATGCAACGATATTATCCATTTCCAACGAAGACCGGGAAAAAATCTGTAATGAAATCCATGAGGTTGAACATTTTTTCAGATGGAGAACCAACAAAGGATATGTAGCCGCCCAGAAACGACTGTTATCTTTTATGAATAACGATGCCAAATTCCGTTATGAAGAGCTTTTAGCGATGTATCCCCAATTGTACAATCTGGTTCCCAAACATCTGATTGCTTCTTATCTGGGAGTGACCAGAGAAACCCTGAGCAGGCTCCATCAATAATCTACAGTCTTAAAAACCTCTGCCCTCTCTTTCATTTTGTGAGGTACATCACGTAACTATTTCTTTCGATCAGCTGAACTTTGTGTCATCATTTAAAACCAATAAAAAATGGACACAAAAAATTTTAAAGTCAATACTGAAAACAGTACGATCAACTGGATCGGAAGAAAAGTAACCGGAGCCCACAACGGGACAATCGGTATAAAGGACGGTAACTTCAGATTTGAAGACGGAAAATCATTATCAGGAAAATTTATCATTGATACCCGCGCTATCAAAATTCTTGATATTGAAGATCCTGAAACCAATGCCCAATTTGCCAGCCATCTTATTTCGGATGATTTCTTCAATTCTGAGCATTTTCCGGAAGCTCTTTTTGAAATCACTCACGCTGAACCTGGCGGTCAGAACTTATATTATGTAAAAGGAGATCTTACCATAAAAGGTATTACACAGCCTGTCGATACCAGTCTTCATATTGTGACAACAGACCACACAGCAGTTTTGGATGCTAAAATCGTGGTTGACAGAACGAAATTCAATATCAAATTCAGATCTTCCAATTTCTTCACCAATCTTGGAGACACTCTGATCTACAATAACTTTGACCTTAATATTCATCTTGCTGCAGATGCTTATTAATTCAATTAACCTTAAAAATTCACCATCATGCCATTCATAAAAGTAGATTTACTTCGCGAAGATATTAACCGCGAAACCAAACAGCAATTAATCAGAAAAATCAGCGAAGCGGTAACTTCAGTTTTAAATAAAGATCCTCATTTAACTCATATTGTAATCAATGAGATTGAAGATGATAACTGGGGATATGCGGGAGAACAGGTTTCAGTATTAAAAGAACAAGGATTTTCAACAGAAAAAAAGTAAACAGAACATGAAAAAGCAAACCGTAATGATAACAGGAGCCTCTTCAGGAATCGGATTGGAAACAGCCCGCTATTTCTTAGACCGAGGAGACAATGTCATCATAAACTCACAGACAGCATCCAAATTAGAGGAAGTCTATCATGCATTGGGAGCCGGAGAAAACCTCGCTATGGTTGCCGGAAATGTTTCGGAAAAACAGACAGGAGAAGCTTTGGTACAAACAGCACTCGAAAGATTCGGATCTGTTGATGTGCTTGTCAACAATGCAGGAATATATGAGAACAAACCATTTCTGGAGGTTACAGAAGACTATCTGGATCGGTTTCTGACCACCAATTTAAAAGGGACGTTCTTCACTACACAGGCAGTGATTCCCCAAATGATAAGCCAAAAAGACGGTGTGGTTATCAATGTAGGAACTCCATTGGTATACCATGCAATTGCACAGTCTCCTTCTACGGCACCTATTTCGAGCAAAGGAGCTATCCATGCCCTTACTTTGCAGCTGGCCGCCGAATTTGGAAAAGATAATATCAGGGTAAATACTGTTGCTCCGGGGCTGATCAGAACTCCGATGCACAGTGCCGATCTTGACAATAATGCCGGAATGCACCTCATCAACCGTATCGGAGAGCCTGAAGAAGTAGCTCAGATGATTCATGCTATTGCCAAAAACAAATTAATTTCCGGAGCCATCATCAATGTTGACGGAGGAATGGGTGCCGGACATCATTTACTATGAAACTATCATTAATTATAGCATGGCTGTTCAGCTTTCCGTTGAACGGCCATGCACAAAACGTAAAGGAGATGAAAACCAATCAGACAGCAGAAGCTGAAATAAGAAATGTCATTGAAAATTATTATTTCAAAGGTATGTATGAAGGAAATACGGATCTTCTGAAAAAAGCTTTCTATAAGGGAGCCCTGCTTTTCGGAGATGTAGACGGAGCTCCCTATTTGAAAACGGCAGAGCAGTATATGGAAGGAGTTGGAAACCGTGTAAGCCCCGAAAAATCAGGAAAAGATTTTAAAGCTGTAATTATTTCAATTGACATCATTAATTCGATTGCTGCAGCAAAATTAAATGTGAAGATGTATGATTTTAATTATTACAATTTCATAACTTTCAATAAGATCGATAATAAGTGGCTCATCGTGAATAAGACATTAACCAACGTACAGCCTTAATTCAATTTTTCAACTAAAATTAACCAATCATGTGGAATAAAAATAGAATTACAGAATTATTGGAAATTGAATATCCTATTCTCCAAGGTCCTTTCGGAGGAGGTATTTCTACCGTTGAATTGACAACCACAGTAAGTAACCTTGGCGGATTGGGAGGTTTTGGAGCGTATACGTTATCACCGCAGGAAATCTATGATACTCACAAAGCGATACAATCCAAAACGGATAAACCTTACAATCTCAATCTCTGGGTAAGTGATCACGATATCATTAACGAAGAACATACCAAAGAGCAATATCAAAAGGCAGTTGAGACTTTCCAACCTTATTTTGATCTTTTGCAAACGGATATTCCTTCACCACCACTCTCTTTTGAATCCAGATTTCAAAATCAGCTGGATGTCATTTTTGATATAAAGCCTAAAGTTTTCAGCTTTATGTTTGGACTGCTTAGCGAAAACCTCATCGAAGATCTTCATCGTCAGGGAACCGTTGTGTTGGGAAATGCAACAACGCTTGATGAGGCAATTGCTCTGGAAAAAACGGGTGTGGATGCTATAGTTGCTTCGGGTTTTGAAAGCGGTGGTCACAGACCTTCGTTTCTGGATAAGGCAGAACTTTCTACAACAGGGACTTTTGCTTTGATTCAATTGATCAGTGATCGCATAAAAATACCTGTCATTGCTGCCGGAGGAATTGCCAACGGCCGTGGAATTGCGGGGGCTTTCAAACTGGGCGCTGATGCCGTACAGATCGGAACGGCTTTTTTAGCGACTGAAGAATCCGGAGCATTACCGGTTCACAAAGAGTTTTTATTTTCCGAAGCAGCAAAATCCACAACTTTGACGAGAGCTTACACCGGTAGACTGGGTCGTGGCATCACAACAAAAATTACAAGAGATATATTGGCTGCTACTGATAAGACCCTGCCGTTTCCTTTGCAGACCCATTTTATGGGAGCGCTAAGAACAGCAGCTCTGGAACAGCAGAAAAATGATCTGGTTTTCTTTTGGTCCGGTCAGACCGCCCCACTTTTAAAGCATAAAAAAGCCTCCACTTTAATGCAGGCATTAATTGAGGAGGCTTCTGAATTATTATCGTAAACAGAATTTACACGGTCATTCCGATGTCTATTCCTTTAATTTTTCTATACAAATCGGTAGCATAGTTATCGGTCATTCCTGAAACAAAGTCTATGATCCCAAGAACTTTCTGATAGTCTGTTCCGTTTTCGTAGACAAATTGTTTCGGGAGCAATTTCAGGGCTTTTTTATCGTAAGATTTTCTTTCATCCTCAGGCTTCAGAATAGAAGGAATAAAATGATCCAGCAATTCATACATTACGTTGTACCCGGCATTTTCAATTTCCACCACGGCTTTATGATTGTAGATTTTTTCTACGGAGAAACTTGCAATATCCTGCAGCGCTTTATTTTCATCCTTATACATATCAAGCAGGCCATTACCCAAATTTCCTTGAAGAATTGTTTCAAAATTGTATTTGTACATCTCGATCGATTTATTAATCAAAGCATTGATTACTTTGGCTCTTAAATAAGAAATTTGTTCATTTTCGTTGGAGATCGAACTTAGTTTTCTCTCAATTCTCTGCACATCATCTGTTTCAGACTTTACCAGTTCAAAAAATAAGTTTTTACAATCTGCCGTTGAAACAATGCCCAATCTGTGGGCATCTTCCATATCAATGATGTTGTAGCAGATATCATCTGCCGCTTCTACCAGCCATACAAAAGGGTGTCTTTTGAAGATATGCGGTTCTTCACTTTCAGAAATCAGCTGAGTTCCTTTGGCAATTTCAAGGAATATCTCTTTTTCATTCTGGAAAAAGCCGAACTTCTTCCTGTGAATGATTCCTTTTTTCTTGGCTATAGCCTCGCATGGATATTTGGCAATACTTGCCAGCGTTGAGAAAGTAAGCTGAACACCTCCTGCATCTTTCCCCTGCTGCTGCTGAGCCAGAACTCTGATTGCATTGGCATTTCCTTCAAAGTTGACCAGATCTGCCCATTCTTTTTCATTGAACTTTGATTTCAGATCTTTTTCATTTCTCTCAAAATAGCTTGCAATGGCATCCTCCCCGGAATGTCCGAAAGCCGGATTTCCCACATCATGGCATAAACATGCTGCTGCAATTACATTTCCTAAATTATGGAGATAAAAATTCTTTGAATCTTCTGTAAGTTCACTTTTAAAATCTTCAGCAATAAATTCACCAATAATACTTCCTAAACTTCTTCCTACGGATGATACTTCCAGAGAATGGGTAAGTCTGTTGTGTACAAAAACACTTCCGGGAAGAGGAAAAACCTGAGTTTTATTCTGTAGTCTTCTGAAGGCAGAAGAGAAGATAATTCTGTCGAAATCTCTCTGAAAATCAGTTCTTGAAGCCTTGGTCTGTGGATTGTTTCCTGTACGTTGATTGGTGAAAATCTGGTTTAAATTCATCATTTTTCAAAATTACT
>JASLCD010000473.1 GCA_030146295.1 Chryseobacterium sp. | reverse complement strand
ATGAAAGAGGAAGATGCTCCCAATGAAGAACTGAGAGAAGCTTGGGAATATTATCATACCGATCGTTGCCAATATCCTACCGCGCCGGGATGGGCAACATTAAGAAGCTTGACACAGATTATTACCTATGATGCCTATAATAAAGCTGAAGCATTTTTCACACAACCTTTGCTGGCGATTGTAGGAAGCGTTGCCGGAAGTGCTTGGATGAGTGATGATCTGTTAAAAATCGCCGCAACTACTGATAAGACAAAATATGTGATAGAAGGTGCAAACCATATGTCTCTTTATGATCGGGAAAACTATGTGAGTGAAGCAATTTCTCAATTGGCTCCTTTCTTCTTTGAAAAATTGTAATTAAATTAAAATGTGATAAAATGAAAAAGTCAGTAAAATATAAAGCGTTGTATTGGGATATAGCAGCAAATTTACTATTCCCACCTGATTTTGATGAAAATAAAAAATATCCAACCATTATCAGTACCCATCCAATAGGAAGCTGTAAAGAGCAGACATCAGGTAATGTATACGGACAGGCTCTCGCAGATGCAGGCTTTGTAGTATTGGTTCCCGATGCTTCATTTCAAGGGGAAAGTGGGGGTGAACCTCGATTTATTGAAGATCCGTCTTTCCGGGTCGAAGATTATAGGTATGCCTGTGATTATTTGGTAACACTATCTTTTGTAGATGAAAACCGAATTGGCGTATTGGGTATCTGTGGAGGCGGAGGGTATTCTATCAGTGCTGCCAAATCGGAACGCCGTTTAAAAGCAGTGGTAAGTATTACAGGCGTAAATTTTGGTCGTCTTTGCCGTGAAGGATTTGCGGGATATGATCCGATTGGTACATTAGAAGCAATTGCCAAACAACGCACTGCTGAAGCTCGTGGAGCCGAACAGCGTGTGGATGGACTGTTGCCGTCATCGGTAGAAGAAGGTAGAAAAGCAGGCATTACAGATATTGACGTGTTGGAAGCTACAGACTATTATAAAACTTCAAGGGGGGCACAGCCTAATGGTGCTACGAGTGCTTTATTTTCACACCGTGCAGCTGCTGTAGACTGGGATGCCTTTAGTAATGCAGAGACTCTGCTGACACAACCCTTGTTGGTAGTAATTGGTGATAAACCAGGCGGTTTTGGCGCCTATCGCGATGGCCAGGAAATTTATGGTCGTGCAGCCTCCAAAAAGAAAGAATTGTTGGTGGTGGAAGGTTGGTCTCACTATGACCTTTATGATAAACCTGAACCCGTTCAACAGGCCTTGAAAAGAGTAGTTCCTTTTTTCAAAGAAAATTTATAAAGAAAATTTTAAATAACGAAACAACATAAGCAGGATAAGGTACAATGTTGTTTCGTTATTTATTGCTTTATCATTTAAGGTACATTCAAATATATTGCATCTGCATTTTAAAATTTTCCAAAATATTAAAAGTGGCAATAAGCGTTCGGCAGGACTCCCTCCCTCTTCGCAAAAAACCTACAGATATTCAGTAGTTTTATTATATTCCCAAGTTACCAAAGGTGGTTTTTGACTTCATTATTCAACATTTATTAATTTTTTTAAGAATATTTTTCAATTCCCTTTTAAAATATGTCATAAAGAGAAATAATATATACAGGTAGCCAAAACTTAAAACATAGCAAGATTTGGATTGTTTTCTCATACGGTAAACCTGAAATTTGCATGAAAATATACTTATGAATTTTAAAATAAGATCTTTAGAAGACAAAGAATTTTCAGCGCTTTTCAGCTTGAATAATTTAGAATTGGAAAAAAGAGGAGCAATAAAAATGATTGTTGACAAATTTCCGGGTTTTCCCTGCCGGGTAAGTCTGGAAGACGCAGAAATAGGTGAAGAAGTTATTCTAATACCCTATCAACACCACAAAACAAGCTCTCCCTATCAGGCAAGTGGACCCATCTTTGTAAGAAAGGGAGCGAAAACATCAATTTGGAATACCAATGAAATTCCAAAAATGCTCAATCACAGACTTCTCTCTTTACGTGGTTATAATGATAACGGCATCATGAAAAAAACATCTGTTACAGAAGGAAACCAGCTCAAAGAACAGATTTTAAGGATTTTCGGAAACGAAGAAATAAAATATATCGATATACATAATGCAGGGCCAGGTTGTTATAATTGCAGAGTTGAAAGGATTTAAAGGAATTCTTTTGCAAAAAGAAATAGAATTGATAATGATCAACAGCCGCGCACCAGTGAGAGAAAAGATGAAAGCATAATCTTTTATCTGATGAATGCTTTTTAGAGTTTTAAAGATCTTTGATAAAGCAAACAATTCTTTCCACTTCCTTAAAACCGGCTTTCTTGTGAAATTCGATACCCGGTATATTGGTCATATTGGTGTCAGAAGCGATTTGTTTAATATCTTTTTGAAGAGCCCATCTTTCTGCCAGGGAAACCAATTGCCTTGCGATTCCATTTTTTTGATACTCCGGTTGAACATATACAGCTTCAATATAGGCAACAGGAAGGCTGTATGCCCCTTCAACATAATCATTTCGGATGGATAAGTGGATAAAGGCAATGTACTTATTGGGATCCTTTACAAGAAAGCAAGCCTCAGTTTCTGAGTAAATCAAATTTTTATATTGCTCATATTCTTCATCAAATACACATTCCGGCCATAACTCCAGCACAAGAGCAGTCAGATGTTTGAGATTGTCGGTAGATAATTGTTCAATAATCATTTGCCTGGTATTTAAATCCGATGTTTTTTGTTGTTTTAATTGGATATCAATATAAAATATATTTTTCATATCTGAGAATTTCTACATTCATTTCAATCAGCCTGTAAAGGATATTTTGATAGAAAACAGAGCTGGCATTTGGTACTGTGAATAGGGATGGGGATATGATTGATCAAGTGAACCCTTATGCTTTATTGTAATCTGTTTTTAAAAACAGCTGCCTGAAAGCATCGAGCTGCCCACAGAATAATTTACGATAAAGTAAAAAAAGACTTATAATAAGAACCCTGCAATTCGTGTGGATTGCAGGGTTTATGTTAGAGAATACAGTCTTTTAACTTAATACCTCACACGGGACTATACATAATACCCAAGGGCATTTTTTTATTCCCGGAGGTGGACAGCATGCTTCAGAACAGCTGACTGCTCCACCGTTAATACTCTTTAACTGGTCTCTTGAAATTTTTTTAGAATTTTTCATAGTCAGGTCATTGGATTAAACTTAAGATTTAAGGCTGGTTTCCACCACCACATCCGTCATATGGCATGCATTGCCATTTTCCACCAATTAGGCATAATTGACCACCTCTGCAGTCAATCCCACCTTTAATGGTTTTTAATTCCTGTCTTTCGATTTTCTTTAAATTTTTCATAATAATATAGGTTTAGTTCTGTTCGAAATTAATAAATTTTTATCAACTGTTGTAGAATTATTAATAAAATATTTATTTTAAATCAGTTTATTATGTGATATTTTCCTTTATATATTCTGCAATGAAGTAAAATATAAGGTGCCTGAAGCAGGTTTGCCAAAAGGAATACAAAGAATTGACTTCTTCTAAGTAAAATCTTGTCCTGTGGCAAGTCCGGTTTCATATTGGCTTGCTAATTTTGGTTATAAGTTTAATAACCCAATCCGATACTATTATGAAAAGTCTATTCAAATTCTCCACCGCATTGAAATCATTACTGATTTTAACAGTTGTCGTTATCACATCCCAGGTATATGGACAAAAAGTAAAACCTTCTGAAAGTGGCTATGCATCTGTTAATGGCATTAAAGTTTACTACGAGGTCTATGGAAAAGGAAAGCCTATTGTATTGTTACATGGTGCTTTCATGACCATTGATATGAACTGGGGTGAATTGATCCCGGAACTGTCTAAAAACAGAAAAGTAATCGCTCTTGAATTACAAGGACATGGGCATACCCCGTTTTCAGAAAGAAAATTATCTCATGCTACTTTGGCTAGTGATGTTACAAAGGTCATGGACTATCTGAAAATTGATAAAGCGGATGTTGCAGGGTACAGTTTCGGAGGAGAAATAGCTTATCAATTGGCTATACAAAGTCCGGAAAGACTAAACAAACTGGTTATTATTTCATCAACATATAAAACAAACGGCTGGCTGCCTGAAGTAAATAAAGCCCTTGAAGGGATGAAGCCCGAACTCTTTACAAACAGTCCTATGCATATTGCCTACAATGCCGTAGCACCAGATAAAACAAAATGGACAAAGTTTCTGGAGCAAATGATTGCTTCTGCCGGACAGCCATTCAATCTGGGTGATGATAATATTGCTAAAATTTCAGCCCCAGTTTTAATTATAGCAGGTGATAATGATGGATTGGATAAAACCGAGTTATCAAAAACCTATAAATTGTTGGGAGGTGATGTTTTTGCAGATATGGGTCCAATGCCAAAATCCCAATTGGCCATAGCCCCGGGGCAAACCCATGTCAGCCTTATGATGCAGACAACTACGATCCTGAACTATCTGAACGGTTTTTTGAAATAGCCTGATACAATACACACTATAAAAAATAAATAAAATGAGAAAAATAACAGTTTTATCCATGATTACAATGGATGGGGTGATGCAGGCTCCCGGCGGCCCAGAAGAAGATACATCCGGAAACTTTAAATATGGAGGCTGGACAGCCTCATATGGTGATGACCTTTTCGGTAAAATAGTGCAGGAAGAGCTGAAGCAGGCTGATTATCTTCTGGGAAGAAAAACATTTGATATTTTTTCATCCTATTGGCCCGAACATGCTGATTTCTGGCCCGGCATCAACGAAGGAAACAAATATGTTCTCTCTCAAACGATACAACATTCGGATTGGAAAAATACTTTTTTCCTTAAAAACGTGGAAGATATCCGGAAAATGAAGCAGTCAGAAGGTGCAGATATTCAGGTTTGGGGGAGTAGTGAGCTTATTCATCTGCTGCTGAAGCATGATCTTGTAGATGAATGGAGACTGAAAATCTATCCGTTGATCCTTGGTGAAGGAAAAAAATTGTTTGATCATGATTCAGTTCCGGCAGCTTTTGTCCTGGCAGAAAGTCATGTAACGTCAAAAGGAGTCATCATAGCCCATTATAAAAGGAATGGCAAAATCGTAACAGGTACTGTGGAAATTTAAAAAGGAAATCAACCCTTAAGTTTTAATCATTTGAAAATAAATACCATGAATAAAAAATTTGAAGCTGGAATTAATATCGCCATAAAAATTCCAAAAAATAAATATGAAAAAACAATTGGCTTCTACAGAGATATTTTAAAACTTGATGTTGAGGAAAAACCAATGAATAATCCAACAGTTTCCAGAACACACGAAGTAAAATTCGGGAATAATATTATTTGGTTAGACTGTGTAGATAATTATACCCATTCCGAAACCTGGTTGCAGCTTACTGTTCCCGATGTAGAGGAAGCTACAAAATATTTACAGGAGAACGGGGTAGAAACCTGTGATGAAATCGAGGAGATTCCTGAAAATATGCATTGGATCACCGATCCTGCAGGTACCGTGTTCAATTTGCAACAGTCAAAATAAAGGAAATCGCAGCCACCATTGATGAATATATGCGAATCAATTTTTCTTTTTCAACAGACCTGTTGTTATTTATGAAATATCAGCCTTTCCCAAACGGGAAGGTGATTATAATATTTAATGATAAACTGCTTATTATTCTGAGCCTAAAAAATTCTATATCAATCTTTTCAGAATTTCTACACTTCGGTTCAATTGATCTGTAGTAGAAGATGCAAAACCCAAACGTATTGCATTCTGGTTATATCCCGGATACCTGTGCAGACTGCCGTCAGAAATATATAAGCCTTTTGAGAAGGCCTGCTTTGCCAGTCTTTCAATGTTGATGTTTTTATCAAATGTTGTCCAGACAGTCATTCCTCCTTCGGGAACTGAGAAATCGACCGCGTTCCCAAGTTCTGTTTTCAGTAAATCACAAAAATGATCCCGCCTTCCCTCATAGATACTTAATGCCTTTCTTGTATAGCGTTGTACTGTTCCGTCATTGATAATATCAGCGATGGCATTATCCAGGATATGATCGCCCTGCCGGTCCAGAAGTATCCGAATATTAGCAAGATGTTCAATTACATTTTCTGAAGCCACCAGATACCCCATCCGAAAGGCTGGAGAGAAGCTTTTGCTGAAAGAACCACAATAAATAACCATTCCATTTTCATCAGCACTGGCTAGTGGAAGTAAGGGGCTGTGATTGTAGTGGAAATCAAAATCGTAGTCATCCTCGAAAATAATAAAACCATATTCGTTGGCGAGCCTCAGCAGTTCAAGTCTTCTGTCGATACGGAGCGATACGGTAGTGGGATAATGATGATGTGGAGTGACATATACCATTCGTACTTTGGTTCTTTTGCATATCTTTTTCAGTTCATCGACACATAATCCATATTCGTCTACGGGAATTCCTATAGGATTGGCTTTCGCATGTATAAAATTATGTTCTGCACGCTGCCACCCCGGAATTCCCGAAACGACTACATCCCCGGGACTGATCAGTGCCGTACATACCAGATTGATCCCCATCAGCGTTCCACGAACGGATAATATATTGTTCATAGAAGTTTTTAATCCCCTGGTTTCATTCAGATGCCTGGATAGAATGGTTTTATAAAATTCAGAACCGTCGGGAAAACTGTAGCCACCGAATTTTTCATATAAACCACTTCTGGTTAACTGGTTTCTGTAAGCTCTGTACAACTCTTTTAATGGAGCCAGCTTGGGATCCGGAAAACCATCATCCAAATGAAGCTCCGAAGAGGGAACAGAATAAGGATTGCACAGATAAAGTTTTTCATTGATATCAAAACCGGCTGTTTTGATTCCTTTGTGGTTGACAACCTCCTGAAGTTTTTCAGGACTAAGCTCCGGAATGTGTGAGGAAACAAAGGTTCCACGTCCAACAAAGCTTTCCAGCCAGCCTTGCATCTGTAGTTCCTCAATGGCTTTTGAAATTGTAATCCGGTTCATACCGAGAAGTTTTGCGATATCTCTGGAAGAAGGTAGTTTTTGCCCGGTCCTTAATTTGCCCTGTCTTATCAGGAGGAGTATTCCATCTGACAGCTGAAGGTATACCGCACGTGAAGAAGAAGGGGAAATAGGTATATCACTCAGTAAATTTTCAATAATTGGACTATCCATTTTATTTGTATTGGACTACAAATGTACTCCAATATTGGGGTAATTTTGTAGCTGTAAAATAAATAATGAATTGTTAATCAGTTTTTTTAACCATTTCATATCAAAATGAATAATCAGAAAATAATAATCAGAAAAGCTATTGAGGCAGACAGTGAAAAGATTTGGGTTTTAATGAAAGCCCTGGCGGTATTTGAACACTATGAGGATTCATTTGCCATCACGCCGGAAGTTGTTATCAAAAGTGGATTTAGAAAAGTTCCTCCTGACTTTTATTGTATAGTGGCAGAGGCTCAAAGTAGAATAGCAGGAATATTGGTTTATTACTTTTTGCCATACACAGCCGGAAACAGACCTGCCGTTTATATGAAAGAATTGTATGTGGATGATCATTACCGGGGGCAAAAGATCGGTGAAATGCTGATGAACGCATTGCGGGAAGAAGCAAAAAAATATGAATGTACCCAGATAAAATGGACCGTGGCTCCCTGGAATGAAGGCGGAAAAAGATTTTATGAAAGACTCGGAGCAAAGGAAAATACAGATTGGCTCAACTATGAGTGGAGCATTTAACCCAATGAATTATAAATAAAAAAGTAAATTAATATGAAATTGAACATCCAGCCTCAGTTAGAAACAGAAATCGTTAATCTTTATCCGTTAATGGAGGAGGATTTTGAAGAGGTATATGCAGCAGCAGCCGACCCTCGGGTTTGGGAGCAGCATCCCAGTAAGGACAGATGGAAGAAAGAGGTCTTCAAAGTGTTTTTTGAAGGAGCCATTCAAAGTAAAGGTGCATTCCGGGTGGTAGATAAATCTACAGGTAAGATCATAGGGAGCACCCGTTTTTATGATTATAATCCTAATGAAAGCAGCATATTTATCGGTTATACATTTTATTCGGTAGAGTATTGGGGAAAAGGAATCAACCCCATTGTTAAAGCAGCCATGTTAGACTATGTTTTTCAGGATGTTGAAAAGGTGTATTTTCAGATCGGAGCCAGCAATATCCGTTCACAAATAGCAATCGGAAGGCTTGGAGCGAAGAAAACAGGGGAAGAAGAAGTCACTTATTTCGGAGAAAATTCTTCATTGAACTACACGTACGAAATCACAAAAGAACAATGGAAACGTTATTCTGATGCTGAAAAAAATAAAAAGATGGATTGATCACAATATATCATGGTTTTATAGGATGGGATAATGTAATTTTAATACCTTTAAATCATTGAATCATAAAAATTGTAAAAGCCGTATGCAAATAAAACCATTACCTTTAATTCTGACCATCTTCTTTCAACTGATAGGCATCACCGCATTTTCGCAGAAAACAGCAGTTTTAAGCTCCTTATTGGACAAAAACACAGAATTTATTTTTCCGCAAAATACTGATAGGATTTCAAAAGCGTTGAATGTAAAAACAGTGTTTTATGAAGATGCTAACGAGGAAAAATATGCGAAATGGCCAACGAAAACAGGATTGGAACTGTATTGCAGTCTGGGGAAAAACAATGCTGTAAATGAAATGTTTTTTACCATTTCAGACAATAAGCCTTTGGTGGTAGAAGGACTTCCATTTGGTCTTATCATGAATAAAAGTACACTGCAGGACAGCAAAACGAAGTTCAGTAAATACAATGCTAAAACACAGAAACTTACTGCAGACAGTGAGTTTCCAGGAGGTTCAAAACTTGTTTTTAAGAAAGGAAAACATTATGCAACCTTACTTTTTGATCATAAAAACCTGCTAAAATCTTTAGGAATTACTCCAGAACTTACAGATCCGGCTGCCAATTAATTTCCACATCCTCCGGATAATATAGAATCCGTCAATTTTTTGGCGGATTTTTTCAATGTATTAATATGGCGATCAAGTTTTGAACCCGGAATTACAGAAAAGAAGATAAAAGTGTAGCCATTTGCGGACTTTATTGATGATTGTTTTTCAAAAGAATCACAAGTCAGAACCGGTTCAGAAAAACCGGTTGAAAAACACTGAAAATTGACAGTTGAAATGCAATAGTAATTCAGCGTTTTCTTTGTCATTGTGCGATTATTTTACACCATATCTTAAAGATTTAGTAATAAAAAATTAATGTAATCGTCTACATTATAATACGATTTAGAGAAAATTGGTTTTTTTAATTATATAACAACCAGTAGGTTATGGCGAAATAGTTATTGTTTGCATAAAATATCTTTTACGTTTTTATAAAATACTTATATTTACCACCAAGGAGTTCTTAACATCTTCTTTATCAACCGAAACTGGTTACACTTAGCTGTGTATTAAAAGGGAATCGTGTGCAAATCACGAACTGTCGCGCAACTGTAAG
>JASLCD010000458.1 GCA_030146295.1 Chryseobacterium sp. | reverse complement strand
TATATCCACTGTTTTTTAATGGGAAGGATTTCAAAAATGGAGTAAGTCAGAAGACCTGCCAGAAAATAATCGTTTGACGCTTTCGTGGAATAAAGCTTAGGACATCAATGATTCTGTACAGTTACAGCTGTGCTTTGTCGTTGTATTCTTATATCCATTGGCGTCATCATTATCCTAAATGAGCTAATGGCGGCAAAACTAACTACTTCTATAATTCATAAAGCTGTTTTCACAATATTGGTGATCACATCTCAGCTTTTACATTCTCAAACAAAGAAAACTGACACTCTGAAAGAAGAATCCATTAAGGGGATTAGTCTGTATAAAAAGAACTTTAGAGAAATCGTCCCGGCGCAAACATTACAGGGAGAAGAGCTGGAAAGACTGAGCAGTCATTCTGTTGCAGATGCTCTTCGCTATTTTTCCGGTGTTCAGATCAAAGATTATGGAGGAATAGGTGGTCTGAAAACCATAAATATCCGAAGTATGGGAAGCCAGCATGTAGGGGTTTTCTATGATGGAATTGAACTGGGAAATGCACAGAACGGGCTCGTTGATCTGGGAAGATATTCTTTGGATGATCTGGAAGAAATATCATTATACAACGGGCAGAAAAGTGAAATTTTTCAACCTGCAAAGGATTTCGGTTCTTCAGGATCTATCTACTTGCAGCCTAAAACCCCTGTATTTAAAGGAACAAGGAAAACCAACCTTGTTATAAGAGCAAAAAGTGCCTCCATTGATCTTTTTAATCCGTCATTCCGATTAGAACAGAAGATTTCAGGCAGGATTTCTACAAGCTTCAGTGCAGAATTTATGCAAAGTGACGGAATTTACAGATTTCGGTATGCAAAAAAATATCCTGATGGTCAACAGGCTTATGATACCATAGCAAAGAGACAGGATTCTGACATTAGGGCAAAACGTTTTGAAACTTCTGTAAATGGAACTTTAAATAACGGAAGCTGGAATGTAAGAGGTTATGGTTACATTTCAAACCGCGGAATGCCGGCACCTATTGTAAACGGACGTTTTGGAGGGAGAGGAGCAAGACTTTCCGATGAAAATTATTTTATACAGGCCAATCTGAGAAAAAAGCTGTTCCCAAAATTTGAAACACAGCTGAAAGCAAAATTGGCTTACGATTACACCCATTTTATGGATACCGTCCGTTCGCAGTCTATTATGTATACGGATAATGTCTACATTCAAAGAGAGGTGTATCTTTCTTCATCCAATATATATTCAATCACACCCAATTGGGATGTAAGTCTGAGCGGAGATTTTCAGTACAATAATCTGGATGCCAACCTTGATAATTTTTCTTACCCGACGCGCTATACAACATTAGTCGCTTTGGCAACAACCTACCAATGGAACAGACTTAAAATTCTGGGAAGTCTTTTGGGGACATTTACCTTTGAAGAAGTAAGAAAAAATAAAAGACCCGGAGACAGCAGAGAATGGACACCTGCTGTATTTATGAGCTACCAGCCTGAAAAAATTCCCGAACTTACCCTCAGAGCTTTCTATAAAAGAATTTTCCGACTGCCTACTTTCAATGACCTCTATTATACCAATATCGGAAACACATATCTGAAACCGGAATTTACCAATCAGTATGATATCGGATTTACATACCAGAAAAATTATAAGAACCGATTTTTTACATCTTTTTATGCTAAGGTAGACGGTTACTACAACAAAGTACAGGATAAAATTGTGGCAGCTCCTAACGGAAGTATGTTCCGCTGGCTGATGATGAATCTTGGACTGGTTGAGATCATCGGGGCGGATGTGAACGTTCAGGCAGAGATGCAGGTAGGAAAGGTAAAGCTAAGACCACTGCTTTCTTACACCTATCAAAGTGCAAGAGATATGACAGACCCGGAAGATACATTCTATCGAAATCAAATTCCTTACACACCATGGCATAGCGGTTCGTTTACTTTGATGGCTGATTATAAAGACTGGAGTTTCAACTACAGTGCAATGTATGTAGGAAAGCGCTATGATGTGAACCAAGACAATATTCAATACAATTATGTACAGCCCTGGTATACCCATGATCTGTCTGTACAGAAAAAATTCAACTGGGCGGATCATCAGTTTAAAGTAAGCCTTGAAATGAATAATATATTCAACCAGTACTATGATGTAGTGATCAATTATCCGATGCCGGGAAGAAACTTCAAACTTATTCTAAACCTCACCTTATGAGAAAACTGAACCTTTATTTTCTGCTTCTTGCCTTAGCTTTTCTTACTTCATGCCGTACAGATGATATCATCGTCCGCCAGGAAGTGGTAGAAGGACTTCCCTCAGAAAACACTGCTATAAAAGGCTTTTACATGCTCAATGAAGGGAATATGGGAAGCAATAAATGTACGCTGGACTTTTTTGATTACAACAAAGGAACCTATTACCGGAACATCTATGCCGAAATCAATCCGAATGTGGTGAAAGAATTGGGAGATGTAGGAAATGATATCAAAGTCTACGGAAGCAAACTCTATATCGTCGTGAATGTTTCCAATAAAATTGAGGTATTAGATGCCAAAACAGCCAAACGTATTACTTCTATTCCTTTACAGAACTGCCGTTATTTGGCTTTCAAAGATGGGAAAGCTTATGCCAGCAGCTATGCGGGTCCGGTAGCGATCAATCCAAAAGCACCTAAAGGAAAAGTAGTGGAAATTGATACGACTTCCCTTTCTATCCAGCGTGAAGTGGTAGTGGGATACCAGCCTGAAGAAATGGAAATTGTAGGAAATAAACTTTTTGTTGCCAATTCCGGAGGATACAAAGCTCCCGATTATGATAATACTGTTTCCGTAATAGATCTGAATACTTTTACAGAAATCCAAAAATTAAATGTCGCCATCAATCTTCATCACATTAAAAAAGATAATTATGGTGATCTGTATGTAAGCTCTAGAGGAGATTATTATAACATTCCTTCCAGTCTTTACCTGATAGATGCAGCAACAGGAACTGTCAAAAAAGATTTCCATCTCGCAGTGAGCGAAATGACGATCGTGAATGATAAACTCTATTTCTACGGTAATGAGTTCAATTACAATACCCACAGCTATAAAAAGAGCTTTGGAATCATTGATGTAAAAACAGAACAAATCATTGCCAACAGAATTTTTGATAAAGAATACGAAACAGCCATTAAAACTCCTTACGGAATTGCTGTAAATCCCATTACAGAAGATATCTATATGACAGATGCCAGAAATTACGTATCCCTGGGATTTGTGTACTGCTTTGATAAAAACGGACATTTTAAATGGAAAACGGAAGGAGGGAATATACCTGCCCACTTCACTTTTTTATACAAATAATCAAACTTTAAGAAATGAACAGAAATACCTTTACTTATTTAAAAATCGGATTTTTATCGTGCTTCCTGGTAGGAGTAGTATCCTGTAAACATGATGATGAAGAGGAGTTTACATTTAACGGTCTGGACGATTCCTATTCCATTGAACGTTTTAAAGTTCTGAGCATTCCTACTCATGCTTCAGGGGCTGTTACATGGAGTATCAATGACTCTATTATCTCTCAAAATTCAGAACTTGAATTTATCAGCCCAACAGCAGATGCTTATCCTCTGACTTTAAAAATTAATAATAAAGGGAACGAACAGGTGTATCATTCTAAAATCATCGTTACCAAAGAAAAAACACCTTACAGTAAATACATTGCTAAAGTATTGGAATTCCGTCCTGCTGTAGGACAATTCATCAATGAGATCCCAGAGTATTTACCTGGAAATACTGCGGCACATATGCTTCAGAAAGCAAATGAATCTTTAGTCGGAGGCAATTCTACCATGATCAGTCTGGGGGGATATGGCGGATATGTTGTTTTCGGTTTCGACCATACGATTCCAAACCTGAATGGAAGAGATTTTAAAGTGCTGGGAAATGCATTCTTTGGAAATGATGCCAGCGACCAGCGTTCCGGGTCTTGTGAACCAGGAATTATTATGGTAGCCTATGACAGAAACAAAAACGGAAAACCCGATAATGACGAATGGTACGAAATTGCTGGCAGCGAATATTTTAAAAATACAACAGTTAAAGATTACAGCATCACCTATCATAAGCCTGACGAAAATAAAACCCCCGTTGCCGGAACCGAATTCTGGCAGACTGATGTACAATACATCAAGTGGAATGACAATCTGGGAAATCAAGGCTTTAAAACAAAAAATACTTTTCACGTACAAAGCTATTATCCTTTATGGTTTACAGATAGTTCTTATGGTTTTTCAGGAACAAGACTGGCCAATAATTTTTACGATCAGAACGGAGACGGATCATATTGGGTAGGAAAATCATATGATTTTGGATATGCTGATAATGCCCCGAACAATGATGAAGCCTCCAATATTGATATTTCCTGGGCCGTAGACAGAAGCGGGAAATATGTAAAACTTCCCGGCGTAGATTTTATGAAAATATATACGGGAGTCAATCAGGAAGCTGGCTGGCTGGGTGAAGTTTCCACAGAAGTGGCGGGAGCTTACGATTTACATTTCAAATAATAATTCAATCTATTTAAATTAATAAAAAATGAAAAAGTTTTATCTTTTTATGATGCTTTTTCTGTTTGCATGCGTATCAAATGCACAGATAAAAGTTCAGGGCGTTCCCAGAAATGATATTTCAGGGATCAGCAATCTTAATACTACTGCAATCAGTTTTTCTGATATTCAGTATTGGGTAGGATCAGGAGCCAACCAGGCTGCTTTTGTGGTGCAATGGAATGACGGTAAAAACCCAGATGCAATGGTTTGGGGTTTCAAATGGGACGGAAATGCCACAGGAGAAGACATGCTGAAAGCGATTGCTAAAGCAGATCACAGACTATATACATTGCTGTATCAGGGAACACAATTTGGATCAGCAGTAGGAGGAATAGGTTTTGACCTGAACGGCCAAGGTACCAATGCTCTGATCAAAAGTGGGAATACCACTTATCCGCTGTATCCGGTGAATGGTTTTGTGAATACTACAGCTTATGATTTTGACAGCTATACCATCGTAGATGCTGCCAATGATCACTGGCAGTCCGGCTGGACGGTTAACGGATATTGGGCATACTGGGTAAAGAACCCTGCAGATGCTGATTTCGGATATTCCAGCGTAGGAGCTTCTTCACGTGCATTGGAAAACGGTTCATGGGATGTTTGGAATTTTAATGTAGGATTTAATCAGACCCCTATTTCTTCTACCCTTACTCCCGTATCTCCGTACATAGCTTCCAATAACTTTACCAATGGATATTTCATGGTGAACGAAGAATGGTTCGGGCACACCAACGGTTCTGTTAATTTTATTGATAATAACGGTCAGATCAATTACCGTGTGTACAGCAATGCAAATAATAACCATGCTTTTGGTGCAACTACACAATATGGAACAATCTATGGTGATAAATTCTATTTCATCTCAAAACAGGCTGCTGATGGAGGAGATACTCAATATACTCCAGGAGGAAGACTTGTAGTGGCCAATGCACAGACAATGCAGAAAATTGCTGGCTTTAATACCATTGGAGGTGGTGATGGAAGATCATTTGTAGGAGTGAATGAGCATAAAGGTTATATTGGTACTTCTACAGGAATTGTTCTTTTTAATATTGACAACTTACAGGTAGGGACTCTGATTGCAGGAACGGGAGGTAACGGACAGATTGGAAATATGATCCGTACTTCGCAATATGTATTTGCCGTGAAGCAGGGAGCAGGGATTCTGGTAATTGATCCTGCTACAGATACTGTGATCAGTACGATTGCCGGAGGTTTTTATTCAGTTGTTCAGGCTAAAGACGGAAGTGTATGGGGAATTCAGGATCAGAAGCTGATCAACATCAATCCTACTACTTTTGCCACACAGGTTTATAATATTCCTACTACGAAATATATTGGAGACTGGGGAGCATGGAATGCAGGTAGATTTACAGCAAGTAACAAAGAAAATGCTTTATACTGGATCAATTCAATCAGCAGCTGGAGTTCAGGAACGCAGATTGTAAGGTTTGATGTAACGACTAAAACATTTAACGAAAACTTTGCTGCCATTCCAGGACAGACAGGACAGTTTAAGCAAATTCCTTATGGTGCAGCCCTTCGTGTGAATCCTATTACCGGTGAACTTGTTCTGAATACAACAGAAAGCGGCTATGGTGCACACTATCAGAAAAACTGGATTCATACCTATAATATGACCGGAGCTCTTATCAACACAAAAACACTGAATGATTATTACTGGTTCCCATCATTGACGGTGTTTACCAATAATTCAGTTCCTGTTGTAAGCAATACCTTACCTTCACAGCTTACAGCTGGTAGTACGACCACAATTGATCTGAAAACGATAGTTTCTGATGCTGACAATATGACGGTATCTGTTGTGAAATCGATTAAATCAAACAGTAATCCTACAGCAGTTTCTGCAATCATTAATAATAATGACGAACTGGTTGTGACGCCGCTTGTTTCAGGAACATCTGATATTGTGATCAGCTTTAACTCAAATGGTAAACTAGTAGAAAAAACGGTGACTGTAAACAGCTTAGGAGCTACTTTGGCAACTGCTGAGGTGAAGAAGCTGGAATTTGGTATCTATCCGAATCCGGTTACCGATATTCTTACAATTAAAACTCAGGAGAAAATCCAGAATGTTTCTATTTATGATGTTTCAGGCAGAGTTATCAATGCACAATTGAACAACGGGCAGATCAATGTAAGCACTCTTCCAAAAGGTGTTTATATCCTGAAAGCGGTGACAGATAAAGCTGTATATCAGCAAAAGATGATCAAAAACTAATGCTTTAGATAGCAAATCTTGTTAATATAACCCTGGTCAGTTTTGGCCAGGGTTTTTTGATGAGATTCGCAATATATTTTTCTCGCAAGGAGAAATAACGTTTATATATGATAAAAAACCCGGCAAGCTTGAAAAGCTTGCCGGGTTTGATCTGTAATGGATCTTTCTTATTTGATGATCACCTTTTTAGAGTATGTTTTTCCTTCTTTCGTTTGAAGAGTCATAATATATACTCCTTGTGGCTGTTTTGTTTCAAATGTATTGGATGTCAGTTTGGAACGGAATACTTCTTTTCCTGAAGTATTGGTTAGGCTAACCTCCGAACCCTGTGCAGAAATATTTTTGTCAAGAGTAAACTGCCCATCCTGACTGTGAGCCATGAAATTGATGAATGGATCTTTGTACTGATAAGCATAGTATACTCTAAGCTCACCACCAATATTCAGTAATCCTGAGTTTACATTGATTTTGATGCGGTCAAAAGGAATGTTCATAGTCATCTCGATCTCACCTTTGCTTGCATCTGTATCACCTAGTTTGATAAGGTTTGCGTTAAGGCTTTGATAATCATTATTAGAAACATCGCCATTGAATGTCTCAATAGATACACTTCCCAATACCTGAGCAGATAGAGGAGTACCGTTTGAACCAATTCCAATAACAAGCTTGTTGGTGTTGTTAGCGATATTGGTAGTAGGGAAGATCAATGTCTGTTCCGTTCTTGCAAGTAGCCCTACTGAAACCTGTATAGTAGAGTAATCAGTTTCGTTACTTCCTACTGCATTTTGAGGATTCAATACACCGCATCCAAGACATACTCCCAGTACCTGATTGGTTTGGCTGCTTGCATACGTTTTTACAATCTGTGCAAAAGACATTGTGCTTGTTAAAAATAGGAATGATGCCAAAATTGCAGCTTTCATAGTGCGTTGGCTAAGTAATAAATAAGTTTTCATATGTAGAAAATTTTGGGTTTTAGCTTTTTTGTAAATTTATAAATAAAATAATTATGTTGAATATTTTATTTCATATTTATGTGATTTGTTAATAATTTATTGATATTTGTGATTATGAATTTATTTTTATTTAAAATTTGAAGTCTGCGTATTTCTCTGAAAACGAATACAAAGAAATACGGCAGGCTTAAATAAGTCTACCGTATTAAATTGATCTATTATTTAATTATTTTATTAAAATTTTTCTGGAATACGTTTTTCCTGCTTTCGTCTGTATATTCATAATATAAACCCCTTCAGCCTGTCTGGGTTCAAAAGTATTTGATTGTAACGTAGAGCGGAATACTTCTTTTCCGGAAGTATTGAACAAAGTAACTTCTGAGCCTTCTACCGGAACGTTTCCTCCAAGGGTAACCTGCCCGTTCTGACTGTGGGCCATGATGCTCATTAATGGATCCTGATATGCATAATAAATTCTGAATCCTCCGCCAAGGCTCAGTACACCTCCTGTTAAGCCTATTCTTATACCGTCGTAAGGCTTTGCCGGTTTGAATTCTACTGTTCCTCTGTTCGGAGTGGCTCCCAGTTTAAGAAGGCTTACATCTATTGTTCTGCGGTCGTCGTTAGAAGTACCTCCATTCATAGTCTCAAGAGTAACTCCGCTTAATAATTGTACAGATAATGGAATGTTGTCTGTTCCGATTCCTACAACCAGTCTTGTATCGGATCTCAGATCAGGGAAAATCAAGGTTTGTTGAATTCCTCCTAGTAAGGCTGTTCCCAATACCATTGTTGAATAGTCATCTTCATTATACCCAACAGCATTCAATGGGTTGTCTATGCGGCATCCCAGGCATGCAACACCAAATACACCCGAGCTTTGAGCGTGTGCATAAATTCTGTTCTGTGCAAATGATAATGTACTGGCTGAAAATAGAAATAAAGCCGTCAATCCCGCCTTAAATGAGAATCGGTTTCCCAAAAGTAAATTAATTTTCATGTTATTTATTTTATTGTGAATTGTTCTAGTCAAATTTAAGGATTAATAGACCAAGTAAAAAATAATATTTCCATTATTGGTGATATTTTAAATAAAATTTAATATACCTCTGATATAGACCAACACAGACTGTTGATTCAATTAGATTGTATAAGCCATAGATGTAAAATTGAAGAACAGTCCTTACTGACATTGTCAGGTGTAATTCAATGAAAGATTCCCCAAATGAGAGGGTGGTGGAGTAATTTAGAAGTTCCGGTGATAAAAAGAATAAGATATTGTCGGATACTTTTTGTATGAACCAATGTAATAAAAACGAAAAAAGGATTTCCGAAGAAATCCTTTTGTAGCCCGTAGGGGAATCGAACCCCTCTTACCAGAATGAAAATCTGAGGTCCTAACCGATAGAC
>JASLCD010000423.1 GCA_030146295.1 Chryseobacterium sp. | reverse complement strand
CACGACAGAGAATTCCTTCAGGGACTTTGTGATAAGATCTATGAATTCCGTGACGGGAAAATGAAAGAATTCCTTGGAGATATCAACGAATATCTTGAATACAGACAAAAGGAAACGATCAGGGAGATTTCTGCTGAAAAAGCCAAACTTCATCAGGAAGTAAAGGTAGAACCTAAGAAAGTGGAAGAAAAACCAGCTGCCAGCAGTCAATCTTCAAATATCGTTAGTAAAGAACAGAAAAATATTCAGAATAAAATCAAAAAGGTAGAAGAAAAAATTTCTGAGCTTGAAACAAAAGTAGAAGAAATGGAAGCTTCCTTTGCTAAAGAAAACCCTTCAGATGAAACCTTGGAAAAATACAATAAAACTAAGGAAGATCTGGATACAGCTCTGCAGGAGTGGGAATATCTTGGTACACAGCTTGATTAAATAAAATAGAAATGCTTCATAAACTAACAATTATGAAGCATTTTTTTTGTAACAAAATTCTTTTCATTTCTACCAATTATCAATAGTTACAAGTAATTTAATAAAAGTTTAAGGAAACAATTAAATTATTTTCATAATTTTGAACCATGATTTTTAAAGAAAGCAGAAACCTGAAGAGTTTTATCTCCAAGCTATTGTTTGGAGTATACTTCCTTGCGCTGCTTTCTCAGAGCTTTCACCATCACGATGCTGTAGATTATTTTAAGGCTTTCAATCTTAAAAAAACGGAAAATACGGTGACGAAAGCAGTTACTAAAGAGAAAGCTGGCGATTGTCTGGCCTGCCACTTTTTGGTTACCGGACATACATTAGCTCCTGAAGAATTCAGTTTTACTTTTGAGCACTACAGCCATGAAGTAAAACAAATCATCGCCATCCAGGAGAAAATCTGGTCTCAGACCAAATTCACTTTTCAGCTTCGGGGACCGCCCGCAATTGCATAATTCATAGATTCTATAGGGTTTAAAGTTGTATACTTTAAAGTTCAATGTTTAGTGTTTAAAATTTAAAGTTGTGAGGAAAACAACTGATGATCTGTAATTGATATTGAAATAATGTTCAATTACCAGCGTCTAATTTCTAACCTCTAACTTCTCATTAAGCATTATACTTTTTACATTGCACAAAGTCCATTTTACAATTAAAACTAACCCTTCCCACAAATTTTAACGACAATTGTACCTAAAGAAAGGGTACGCAATCAATCTATTACAATGAAATTGATATATTGCCTGCTGCTGATCTTTTGCGGATCAGTATTTACAAGTGCACAAAAAACTTATACTGTAGAGGGAACCGTTCACGATTTTCACGATAAAACATTGCTGGAAAATGCCGTGATTAAAATCGGGAACTTTACAGCTAAAACAAACAAGAAAGGTAAATTTTCTTTTGACAAAATTCCTGCAGGAAAGTATACACTCATTGCACAGCATCCTGATTGTGATGATTATACTGAAAATATAGGAGTTGATCAGGATGTTCAGTTGGTCATTACGCTGGAACACCATGTTAAAGATATTGAGACGGTGACTATTCATGGTAGTCATAAAAATAATGGCTCTCTGGTTGTTAAAACAGTCAATAAATCTGATATTGAGAAAAACTCTACAGATAATCTTGGAAATTTATTATCTAAAATTTCAGGAGTGACGGCTTTAAAAACCGGAAATAATATTTCAAAACCAGTTATTCACGGGCTTTATGGAAGCCGTATCAGCATTCTGAATAATGGGGTACGTCTTGCTGAGCAGGAATGGGGAGTAGAACATGCACCGAATGTTGATATCAATAATTTTCAGCATATCGACGTCATCAAAGGTGCCTCTGCATTGAAATATGGAAGCGATGCCATTGGAGGTGTCGTGGTAATGGAACCGGAAGTTTTTCCTAAGAAAGATACAATCAAAGGCTCAGTAGGGCTTACCGGAATTTCCAATGGAAGAGGTCTTGGGCTGGATGTAGATGTTGCTAAAGTCTGGAAAAACGGATGGGCGGTGAAGTCCGGTGGTAGTATCAAGAAACTGGGAGATCAGAGTGCTCCCAACTATAATCTGAAAAATACAGGGATGGATTTTTCTTCCTTCAATTTTACCGTTCAGAATAATACCTACGAAAGAGGAATTTCTTTTGATTATTACCTGACCAATCAGAATATTGGGATTCTAAGAGACTCGCATGTTTCAACTTCTGAAGATTATGACAGAGCGATGACAGCTAATCCTCCAGTTTATTCAGGTAAGTTCAGTTATGATATTGATAATCCAAGACAGGTTATTGAACATCATATTGCAAAAGTTTCCGCTTTCAAAAGGTTTGAAAATATAGGAAAGTTATCTGCAACATATAGTTATCAGTACAATCACAGACAGGAATATGACATCAGAAGAGGTGAACTGAGTGATACTCCTTCACTGGACCTGGAACTGATGACACATCAGTTTAATCTTAATGATTTATTAGAAAGAGAAAAATGGTCTTTAGAAACAGGAATTGATGCAGGTTTTCAGAATAATTATTCAGATCCGGCAACCAAAGCAAGACGTCTGATTCCAAACTATGATAAGTATTCTGCAGGTGCATATTCTGTTTTCAAATATAAAATTTCACCTGAATTCAATTTTGAAGCGGGAGCAAGATATGATTTTACCCGTTACGATGTCACCAAATGGTATGATAAAAGTGATTGGGAGAAATCATATGCAGATACTTATCCGCAGTTTTATGTGAAAACAGATCAGAACAGAGTACTGACACGCCCTCAGCTTAATTATAACAACGTTTCTTTCAATGCAGGTTTGGAATACCGTCCTAATGCGAATTTTGATCTGAAATTTAATTATGCAAAGGTGGGAAGATCTCCGAATGTTGCCGAATTATTTTCAGACGGGCTGCATCATTCTGCGGGAGTAATTGAAACCGGAGATATGGGACTGAAAAACGAACAGGGGCACCAGTTTAATTTAAATGTAGACTCAAGGTTCAATGTTCTGAAAGGGTTGAATATTTCTGTAAATCCGTATTTTTTCATTACTAAAAACTTCATTAATGAAATTCCGGTAGGAATCAAAGGAACCATCAGAGGAGTATTCCCAGAATGGGTGTACCAGCAGATTGATGCAAAAATGTACGGAGTGGATCTGGATATCAACTGGAAGCTTACCGATAACCTTACCTATATTGGAAAAGGAAGCTATGTGTATGGCCAGGATGATACCCACAACGAACCATTGATCTTAATGATGCCTCCAAACTTTTCCAATGCATTGCAGTTTAAAAAACAGGAATGGAGCAACTTCTATTTCACTGTTGAAAATCAAACATTTTTAAAACAAACCAGATTCCCGATTCGAAATGCGCCACTGGAACTTTATGTGAATGGCGAATTGGTAGATAAGGAAATCGATTTCAGTACTCCGCCAAATGGATACTCACTTTGGAATATCCAGACCGGAATCAATATCAGCAAAAATCTTTCTGCAGGACTTATCGTAAACAATCTTTTCAATACTTCATACAGAGAGTATCTGAACCGTTTGAGATTCTTTGCAGATGAGGCAGGAAGAAACTTTATTTTAAATTTTAGATATAAATTCTAAAAACAATTCAATCAAAATTTTTACAATTTTAAAATTCTTAAAAAATGAAAAATCTATTCAATACTAAAAATATCATCAAATTATTAGCTGTTCTATTTATAACTGTTACTGCTGTTACCTCTTGTCAGAGAAACGGTTCTGCAGAAGAAGATGATCTTCCTCAGGAAGAACTTACCAACATTCTCTTGCTGGTGACGGATGATGCTGCAGGAACTACTCAGACTTACGATTACAGCATCGGGGCGGGAGGAACACCTACTATTCCGCTTACCAATGGTAAGACCTACACTGTTCAGGCAAAATTTAAAAACGGAAATGAAGATGCTACTCAGGAAATTATTGATGCTAAAAACGAACACTTTTTAATTTTTGATTTTCCAAAATCTAATATTACAGTAGAAAGAGTAGATGGAAGTGATCTTAGAAGCGATGGAAAGAGAGTAGGACTAAGAACAAAATGGACCGTAGTAAAAGCTGTTGACGGAACAGCACCATTCTTAAAATTAACGCTTATTCACTCTCCACAAAGCGTAAATGATGCTAAATCAGGAACTGCCTGGGGAAGCGTAGTAGGAGGAGAAACTGATGCAGAGGCGAAATACAACCTAAGTAATTAGGATAATTAATCTTGTTTGGGCCACCGGAATTCTCCGGTGGTTTTTTATTTAACAATATTTGGCGTTATAAGTTGATTTTAAATGGTTGATTTTCATAAAAAATTCATATTTTTGCAACCTAAAATTTTAATCAATAATGAAGGTTACCGCACA
>JASLCD010000391.1 GCA_030146295.1 Chryseobacterium sp. | reverse complement strand
GGTCAGGAATGCTGGGAATTTTTAAACAATACGTCAGATAATACATTATTTATTGCTACAGATTTTCAAAGTGTAGACGGAGATGGTAAGCATTTATGGAAAAATGATTTTGAGGGAAGATATCCGGAAAATAATGAAGATACATCAAATCTTGAAGCTTTGCATACATGGATTGTAAGCTGCAAAAATAATCCTGCCAAATTCAAAACCGAGGCTCCAGATCATTTTAATATTCAGTTTTTACTGTTTTATTATGTATTTACCGAGTTTTTCGCAATGGTTGATCAGCGCGCTAAGAATCAGATGTTTGCGATGTATCCGGATGCGCAAGGAAACAACCGTTGGTATCTTATTTTTTATGATAATGATACGGTTTTAGGTCTTAATAACGAAGGCCACAATGTGTATGATTATTGGGTAGAGGCACACGACCAAGTAGGAAGCGGTTTTGTGTGGAACGGCGCGCATTCGGAGCTTTGGAAATTGGTTGAAGTTGCTTTTGATACTGAAATTACCGCATTATACCAGCAAATGAGAACTTCAGGAATTCTAACTTATGATAAGTGCAATACTTACTTTAACACATTGGAATCTGACAAATGGGCTGAAAGTATTTTTAATGAAGATGCGAAATATAAATATATAGATCCTTTGGTGGTAGCCGGGAACGGAAGTTACTTATACACTGCACAAGGTTCAAGAAAATCGCACAGAAATTATTGGTTATTAAATAGATTCAGATATATGGACGGAAAGTATGACACATCTACTTTCTCATCTGATTATATCACGATGCGTCTTTATACACCTTCGGGCACGCCTGCAGTTCCTCCCAATGCTAATTTTTTATTAACGGCTCAGAAAGACGGGTATACGAAAATTAAGTTTGGTTCTTACATCAATAGAGCCCGATTGCGAAAAAATATTTCATCCTTAGTTCAAGCTCCGGCTATTACTTTTAACGACACAGAAACGATTATCTATGGTGCATCTGCAATTAAAGATCTTGGAGATTTGTCAGGAAAGTATCTTGGTACTTTAGATGTTTCAAAAGCGATGAATCTAACAAGATTAAGAATAGGAAGCCAAGTGGTGGGGTATTCTAATCAAAATTTGAGAAACCTTTTTGTGGGAAATAATACGTTGCTGGAAGAGCTGGATATTTCGAATTGTCCTAATCTCAAGCAGGCTGTTGATTTATCAGGCTGTACAGCGATAAAGAAGGTGTATGCATCAGGAACAGGTGTTTCAGCTGTTTTACTGCGAAAAGGTGGTTTACTAAATTTATTAGTACTTCCTGCAGTGGCAAATACGCTTATTTTAGACAATCAAAATTATATTTCCAATCAAAATTTATTTTTTACACCAACCAATATTACAACGCTCTATATTAAGAACTGTTCAAAAATAAATGTAACTACTATTGTGAATAATTTAACAAAAATAAGCAGAATTAGTGTCAATAATCTTGTAGGAAGCAGTGATAATAGTGATTCTTTTTATAAGCTTATCGTTGCGAAAGGAATAGATGACAGCGGAAATACACTCCCTCATTCAGTAGTAGAGGGTACATGGAATTTCAAAACGATTTATGCTGATGATAAAGTTTTTATGGAGAACAATTGGCCTGACTTTCATTTTACATTCCAAAATGTCACTGAATTTATCCAGTTTTCTAGTGCAACAAGAAAAACTTTAATTTTAGGGAAATATGATAAAAATGGTGATAATGAACTCAGTTTTTCCGAAGCTCGACTTGTGACTAAGATTGAAGATAATACTTTTAATGCTTCCGTTAATCCAAGTTATAGTGCAGCTTTTGCTAATGCTTTTCCTGAATTCAGATTTTTTACCAACCTTGAAGAAATAGGCTATAGAGCATTTTATGACATATACTGGGGGCCTAATTTTATTTTTCCCCCTAACATAAAAAAAATAGGAGCTAACGCATTTTATTTTTATACTTTAAATATTGCCAATACAACCAATCCATTTGAAAATCTTGAAGAAATTGGAGATGGAGGTTTGGGGAATATTAAAGTGGATATTAGTTGGTTCAAAAATGTTAAAATAATAGGTGTTGCCGTTCTGTTAAGATGTTTTGTGAAATCAGGAGATGGTAATAAGATCTCTTTTAAATATTTGAAAGAAATAAAAGCTAATTTGTTGTTTGACTCTCCATATACTCCGATGAAGGATGAAAATGATGTACAATTGACTTCTTATGATTTTTCAGAATGGACTGCACTTACGATAATAAGAGCTGATTCTATTCCTGTTCCTATCAACATCGTTACACCATTTTTTGAAGTAAAACTCCCTGCATCAATTGAATATATTGAAACAAGACCATTTGTTGCAGGTGTTTCAAATGTAAACGGGAGGTATTTGAAATTAACGATTTTGGCCGTAATTCCACCAACCCTTATTTCTAAAACATTGTGTAACGATCCGAGTAATGATTTAATAAAAATATATGTGCCGGCAGGTAGTGTAAATGCTTACAAGACAGCAACCAGCTGGAGTTATCATGCCGCACGAATTTTCCCAATCGAATAAAAATGAATATAGAAGGTAACATAATTACCGCTGAAGCAGGTAAAGTATTTAGAAGAAAAATAGATGGAATGCTATTTAGTGAAGAGATATATCTTGGTTTAACCTATTATTTAAATGACGTTAAGCTCGAAACTCCAATTCAGGAAACTCCTGATGATTTTGAAGAAATTGATATTGAGGTTCAAACAGAAGAAATTAATTAAAAGATGATTAATTGTATTACCTATTTCCCGAATGGAAATTATGACTGGTTCTGAAAATACGAAACAGGTCTTAGGACAAAAATAAATAATTATACAATGCACATGTTTGAAAATCTCAAAATACGACCGAATATAATGGCTAATCAGATAAAATAATACCATAATTACGAATGTTTTTATGATGAACGAGTCAGTTATTTGGTTCGACATTTGTTCGCTTTTGATTACAAACCATCCTTTAAAAAGGGTGGTTTTTGTTTTTTTATATCTTTATAATAAATTCTTAATCTGTAAATTGAGTCCGGATCAGGAATAATGACAGAGCAGCCCGAAAATTGATTTAATCCAACAACTAAAACCCACTAAAACTAATTAAAATGACGGAATTAGAATTAAAAAGCATTATGGAAATATGTAATAAAGCTACCCCATCTCCATGGACATCATATATTGAAGGAAGAGACCTTAATTCCGGATCCAATTTTATAATGACTGGGGAAAAGGAGAACAGAGATTATGATATAGAATTCATTTCAATAAAACCCGAAGATCAGGATTTCATTGCTATGGCAAGAAATGTAATTCCATTACTAATAGATGAAATTATTAAATTAAAAGGAGGTCACTAAAATAAAGTCTTCATTAACTTTCGAAGTCACCGATAAATACAAAACAACAGGCTGTCTTGGAAAAGCAGCCTGTTGTTTTGTATGTTTTATTAAGTTTTTTTTCTTATTGATCAATACAAACTTTCCTGTCCTGAGATTACATCTCATCATCTTGACAAACTTATTTGAATTTTGTCATAGAATGTGGCTGGTAGGTGAACTATATTCTATATCTTTCATTACAAAATTCAACAAATTCACTTGAATTTATAGGAGGAAGTTCTTCAACTGTAGTACAAGCATTCTTCGAATTTAAATAATATTTAATGTCCTTTATAATTTCAATTTGTTGAATGAGCGATGGATCATTTCCAATAATAGACACCCCAAAAATTATTTTTCCGTCATCAGTATATTGTAGTGTTATTTGCTTAATTGTTGCTGATTTATCCTTATTATTAAAATAGATTGTGTACTCATGATCTATATTATCTTCCAAATGCACTAATAGTTCTCTTACTGAGTGATAATTTTTTTCCGGTGAATCAGAAAATTCAGGAAATGGATAGTCTTTAGCCAATTCCTCTACTCCTAATGGAAAATACTTTGAAAAAAAATCATAAACAATTTCTAATTTTCTAGTATCAACAAGATAATATGAATCTACATATTGTGGCATAATTAAAATTTTAATAGTGAAACATTTCTCAAGCACTCATAAACTTACCTATTACACTATTAATAAATAATTCTTGTAAAATATCAGCTTGAGATTGTGACCAGTTGTAAATATAATGATTAAGACATTTGTGATAAAATATCCGTATTATCTATACTTCAATAAACAAAAAAAGACAGCATCACTGCTGTCTTTTCCATTTTTCATTTTATTTATTAAACCAGATCAAACCTATCCAGATTCATCACCTTCGTCCACGCCTCCACAAAGTCTTTTACAAATTTCCCTTGTGCATCAGCACTTCCGTATACCTCAGCAATTGCTCTCAGTTCAGAATTGGAACCGAAAACAAGATCAGCACGTGTTGCTGTCCATTTTGGCTGACCAGTTGAGCGATCAGTTCCCATATAAAGTTGTTTGTCATCCGACATTGCTTTCCATTGCGTTCCCATATCTAAAAGATTCACAAAGAAATCATTGGTAAGAACTCCCGGACGGCTGGTAAAGACTCCGTGTTTTGAACCGTCGAAGTTCGTATCCAAAGCACGCATTCCTCCTACAAGTACTGTAAGCTCCGGAGCTGTAAGCGTTAATAACTGAGCTTTATCTATTAGTAAAGATTCTGTAGATACGGTGAATCTTCTTTTCAGGTAATTACGGAAACCATCAGCAATAGGTTCAAGATATCCCATAGATTCTACATCGGTTTGCTCCTGGGAAGCATCCATTCTTCCTGGTGCAAAAGGAATTTTCACATCCTGTCCGGCATTTCTTGCAGCAACCTCTACCGCTGCATTACCTGCTAAAACAATCAGATCGGCTAATGATATTTTCTTACCTCCATTTTGAGAATCGTTGAATTCTTTTTGGATTCCTTCCAATACACCCAATACTTTATTCAGCTGTGAAGGATTGTTCACTTCCCAGTTTCTTTGGGGTTCTAATCTGATTCTGGCTCCATTGGCACCACCACGTTTATCACTTCCTCTGAAAGTAGAAGCAGAAGCCCATGCCGTAGATACCAGCTCAGCATTGCTTAATCCTGAATGTAAAACTTTTGTTTTTAATGTTTCCACATCATTTCCGTCAACCAATTCATGATTCACTTCCGGAATAGGATCCTGCCAGATCAGTTCTTCCTGTGGTACATCCGGTCCCAGATAACGGGCACGTGGTCCCATATCTCTGTGTGTAAGTTTAAACCAAGCTCTTGCAAAAGCATCTGCAAATGCATCAGGGTTTTCGTAAAAATGTCTTGAAATTTTTTCGTAAACAGGATCCAGTCTCAATGAAAGGTCTGTTGTAAGCATTGTAGGTTTATGCTTTTTAGAAGAATCAAATGCATCAGGAATAATATCAGCTCCGTCCTTTGCTACCCATTGGTGAGCTCCGGCAGGGCTTTTTGTTAGTTCCCATTCATTTTCAAAAAGATTTTTAAAAAAGTAATTACTCCATTGGGTTGGAGTTTCTGTCCAGGTTACTTCCAGGCCACTGGAAATGGCATCTCTTCCGCTTCCTGATTTATAAGTACTTGCCCAACCCAATCCTTGTTGTTCAATTCCTGCTCCTTCAGGCTCTTTACCTACATGATCTGCAGGACCAGCCCCGTGGGTTTTACCAAAAGTGTGTCCACCGGCAATCAAAGCAACGGTTTCTTCATCATTCATCGCCATGCGGCCAAAAGTATCACGGATATCTTTAGCGGCAGCAATAGGATCCGGATTTCCGTCCGGGCCTTCAGGATTTACATAAATAAGTCCCATTTGAACGGCTGCCAACGGATTTTCAAGATTTCTTGAATGGATATCTCCATCTGCATTATCATCAGTAGGAAGAACAGCTGCATGTCCTTCAGGTACTCCTTCTGAACCGTGAGCATAACGAATGTCTCCTCCCAGCCATGTTTTTTCTGATCCCCAATACACATCGGAATCCGGTTCCCAAACATCGGCACGTCCTCCGGCAAAACCAAATGTTTTAAAGCCCATTGATTCAAGAGCAATATTTCCGGTAAGAATCAGAAGATCTGCCCATGAAATATTTCTTCCATATTTCTGTTTGATTGGCCATAATAATCTTCTTGCTTTATCAAGACTTACGTTATCCGGCCAGCTGTTTAATGGTGCAAAACGCTGTTGCCCAGCTCCTGCCCCGCCTCTTCCATCACCTACACGATAGGTTCCGGCACTGTGCCAGGCCATACGTATAAAAAGTGGTCCGTAATGACCAAAATCTGCAGGCCACCAATCCTGGGAATCTGTCATTAATGCATGAAGATCTTTTTTTACGGCCTCTAGATCCAGGCTTTCAAATGCTTTAGCATAATCAAAATCCTTATCCATAGGATCAGAAAGGGAAGAATGCTGACGCAGAAGATCTACTCTAAGCTGATCCGGCCACCAGTCAGAATTCTGGGTTCCGCCACCTGCGACATTCTTCTTCATTGTTCCGTTGTGAAAAGGGCATTTACTGATGTCATTCAAATCTTTTTCCATTGTCGTTTATTTTATATTGATTAATACAGTTTCAATTCTCTGTTGTAAGAACATGACAAACCTACAACGTTTAGGTAATAAATACAATCTATTAATTTTTATTTCAACGATAGTTAAAAACTATAAACATACATTTCCGACCGCATTTAGGTTAAGACAAAATTGTGGTATTAAGTTAGTCATTTTTCAGATTAACTTAAATAAAAACAGCATTATACTGCTCAATTTAGAATTACTCAATGTAAGAATTTATAAGAAAGGAAAAGAGAAGCCGGAGACCTGAAGTATTATGAAGTTCTGGAAATAACCTGCTGTTTAACAATTCATATCCGTATTTTTAAGCGATTAGGAGATTTCTGTTTTCAGTCTTCTTTAGATTATTCGTATTAAAAAAATAATTTAGCTACCTTTATCATTACCAAACATGAAACCTCTGCTATGAAAAAAATAATTGTTGTCATTCTAGTTGCCTTTATCATCATTCAGTTTTTTCCTATTGATAAGACAAACCCGCCTCCTACACCCGGTATGGATTTTCTGAAGATTAAAAATACTCCGGACAAAATAGCCCGTACCATCAGAACCTCATGTTATGATTGTCATTCCAACGAGACAGCTTATCCATGGTATGCCAATATTTCGCCAACTTCCTGGTGGGTAAAAAATCATATTGATGAAGGCAGAAAGCATCTTAATTTTTCTACCTTTGCAGTATATGAACCTAAAAGACAGCTTCATAAAATTGAAGAGTGTATAGAAATGATTGAGAAAAAAGAAATGCCGCTTGAATCTTATTATTTGGGACATCAGGATGCCAAACTGTCGGATGAGCAACGTGCAGATCTTATTCAATATTTCAAAAAGATAAAAGAAGATACCGAAAGAGGGATCATGTTTAATAAATAAAGTCGTGGAAAACTGGGAAAACAAACATATTGTGTTTTTTGATGGAGATTGCGGAGTCTGCAATTTCTGGGTACAATGGATTCTGGAACGGGATAAAAAGGACAAATTCATGTTTGCTTCTCTCCAATCTGAATTCGGGCAGCAGTTTTTATCCGAAAGAGGCTTACAAACAAATGTCTTCCATACGATGTACCTATGGAAACCCGGAAGATATTATCAGATCAAATCAAGGGCAGTACTGGAAATCGCCAATTTATTGGGAGGAGTATACAAACTTTCCTTTATTGGGAAAATCGTGCCTGCATTTTTAAGTGACAAAGTTTATGATGTCATATCCCAAAACAGGATGAAACTGGCCAACCAGAAATGTTATTTGCCGGATCAGCACCAAAAGAAAAAGTTTATTCAGGTATAAGTTTATCTTGCAGAAAATTTCTTTCAGCTTATATAAAAATATCATTTCGTAAGCAGCTGTTGACAACTTAGCCCTAAAATGATCCGTTGCAGAGATTCCTACGAAATGATAAACCGGATATATCAATGAATAGAACAGAGCAAAATTAAATGTTCTGTTTTTTCAACTTACTCATTACTACAGATTCAATGACCAAACAGAATAAGAGTTTGGCGGACATTGGATTTTCACCCATTTATCCCCTTGTGTTGTCGGGTACCAGCCCGAACTTCCTGTAAAATCTTTGATCTGCTGGCTGCTCCAGTTGGTTTCTACCCATCTTTCCTGCCAGCTTGAAGAAGTATTGATATACACTACAAGTCCGGGATTTCCATTATAACCATTACGTCGTGCAATATATTCATCATTATCGGTATACAGAATAGAGGTTGTTCCGGTAGCTTTATTGTTATGAATCCAGATCAGGTTGTTCAGCCTTTCTTTATTCAGCCATTCTTCATAATCCCTGTAAAAAATGGTAGGATACCCTTCATGGGTTAAGATATAGGCATAGGCCGGCATTTTATTGTTGATAATATCTGTATCATGATTCGCTACAAAAGTGACTGCTTTGTACGGATTTCTTTTCCACATCATATCATCATTCAGAACATTTAAATTTCCGTTATCAAAAGCCTCATCCATTTTATAGTAGGCTGCAAAATCAAATACGGAACTGTTCGCATTATTTGCCCACCAATCCAGTGTATTCACATTGGAATCCCATAATTCTCCAACAGAAAACCCTCCTACTTTTGAATTCCATGTATTAACGACCCAGGGACCAAAACCTTTAACGTAATCGAATCTCCAGCCATCAAATTTCATTACATTTTTATAATATTTGGCAACCGAATCATCTCTTCCCCAAAGCCAGTCCTGCACATGAGGATTAGCATGGCAAAGATCCGGAAATCCTCCAAAAGCCCCTTCATCATTATTTCCGTAAGCATTTTTATAAAAATCATTATAGTTTCTCTGGAATTTTCCTGAAGCAACTCCTGAAAAATCAGTCCAGGTATTGGTTCCGGTGAATGGGTTAGCCTCAGACTGACCGCCACTGTTATGATTGATCACAATATCTGCGTACACCTGCATATTTTCAGCATGTGCTTTTGTTATCAATGCTTCGAGCTCTGTTCTTGATCCGAATCGGGTTTCTATGCTTCCGTTTTGGTTGAAGTTCCCGAAGTCATAATAATCTGTAGGATCATATCCCATAGAATAGGCTCCGTTCTGGGCTTTTGAAGCTGGAGGTAACCACACGGCACCAATTCCAGCATTGGACCATGCCGTTACTTTATCCTTAACGGTATTCCACCAGTTCCCCCCGTCAGGAACATCCCAATAAAAGCCCTGCATCAGAACTCCTCCACCAGGGCCTGCCACAAATTTTCCCTGCATAGCCCCTGATTCATTTCCGGTACTGAAAGGACGTCCGTCATGATGAGTTACATTCACCGTTTTGTTATGAACTTCTTCCTGCCCGGAAGGTTCGGTAATCAATTCATCTCTGTTCTGACAAGAGTTAGCCAATGCTAAAGCCAGTAGGGAAAGGAAAAAATATGTTTTTTTCATCGTAATACTTAATTATCAATCTATTAAACAAGATACAATTTTATTGAAAACAAATTCAAATAGATGGGAAATATTTTAATATTCACCAATAAATCAAGAATAAAGTGATTTAAAATTTTCATTAAAAAATCATAAATTTTTCAGATTCTCGAAGTCATTTTTCTTTTAATCCATATATTTGCATACTATGGAATACAATACCCAAAAAACTCAGCTTCATATGCC
>JASLCD010000314.1 GCA_030146295.1 Chryseobacterium sp. | reverse complement strand
GTTCGAAACTTAAATATTCCATTTCTTGAAGTAAATTAAATCTTTCAAATGTATGAAAAATTATGGTTATTCTATTTAAAATTATTTATAGCATTGTTTATTCTGGAGATACTTTCCTCTTTACCAAGGGTTTCCAGAATATCCGGAACGTCCGGTCCTTTCAATTCTCCTACTAAAGACAGACGTAATGGCATCATTACTTTACCCATACCCAATCCTTTGCTTTCAGCGAAATCATGCATGGTCTGCTTCAATGTCTCAGCAGCAAAGTCTGTAGATCCAAAAGCTGAAGCCAATTCTGCTAAAATTGTGGATGTTTCGTCATTCCATGCTTTTTTCGAAGCTTTCTCGTCATAAGAAGTGGGAGCTTCAAAGAAGAATTTCCCGTTTTCATAAATATCTTTCGGGAAAGTTGCTCTTTCTTTCATCAGGTGAATGACTCTCAATATTTTTTCATCAGAAGCACCTGCAAAATCAAGATCGGTATTTTTCAGGATATTAAGAAGTTCCTCATCAGACTTCATCTGAATATACTGATGGTTGAACCACTCCGATTTTTCTTTGCTGAATCTTGCACCTGCTTTATGTACTTTATGAAGATCAAATTCCTTGATCATTTCTTCTAATGGAAGAATCTCTTTATCATCAGCAGGAGACCATCCCAATAATGCAACCATATTGATGAAAGCATCAGGCAGATAGCCATTTTCTCTGTATCCTTTTGAAATTATACCTGTAGTTGGGTCTTTAAAATCAAGAGGAAATACCGGGAATCCAAATTTGTCTCCATCTCTTTTGCTCAGTTTCCCTTTCCCTTCAGGTTTTAGAATTAAAGAAAGGTGGGCAAACTGTGGTGCTTCCCACTGCATTGCCTCATACAATAAAGTATGCAGTCCTAAAGAAGGTAACCATTCTTCTCCACGAATAACGTGAGAGATTTCCATTTCGTGATCATCAATGATGTTGGCGAAATGATAGGTTGGCATTCCATCATTTTTTACCAGAACTTTATCATCTAGCGTATTGGTATTTACAGAGAACTTTCCACGAATAATATCTTCAAGGTTCAATACTCTGTCTACAGGCATTTTGAAACGTACTACATAAGGTGTTTTGTTAAGCAGCAAAGCTTCAACATCGTTCTCAGAGAGAGATAGGCTGTTTTTTAAACGATTTCTTGTTTTGTTATCATAAGAAAAAACATCACCTTTAGCTTCGTACTCTGCACGGATTGCATCTAATTCCTCTGCAGTATCAAAGGCAATGTAAGCATAATCTGTTTTTAAGATCTGCTCAGTATATCGGTCATAGATATCTCTTCTTTCAGATTGTCTGTAAGGAGCAAATTTTCCTCCTTTTTTAGGACTCTCATCAGGGATGATTCCGCACCATTCCAAAGCTTCTTCAATATATTCTTCAGCACCTTCTACATATCTGGCAGTATCTGTATCTTCTATTCTCAGTACAAACTCTCCCCCTTGATTTTTTGCAAAAAGGTAATCATATAATGCGGTTCTTACGCCTCCCAAATGTAATGGCCCTGTAGGACTTGGAGCAAAACGTACTCTTACTTTCTCCATTTCAATTTTAATTTTTGCAAATTTACTTAAAATTATGCGTTTAAGAAGTGATTTCTGAACGGGTATCGTTTTTTGAGTCGAACTTTTTGTATTTATTTCCGCAGATTTTGTTGAAATACTGTTTTAACGCTCTCATTCTTATATTTCGGATAATGATGGTAATTCATGGATTATAATTCATGAATGATGACTTGTGAAAATTAAACACATAAAGAAGAAGCGTTGAATGGAAGCTGTGTTTTTTTTTATAGATATCACAAAGTTGATTTTTATAATTTGTTTTTATTGTTAAATCACAACATGGTGATTGAATAATCATTTATTAATGGGTGTTTAAATGATTGTTAAATTCACTGATAAATGATTTATATCAGTGTTTTTTTTGTATTCTGGCGAATAATGAATTTTATATTTGTTGAGAATTTTAAAATAATACTATGAAAAAACAAATTTTATTTAGCTTTAGTGCTGCGCTGATGCTTTTCATGGGATCATGTTCTTCAGAAGACCTGAACCATGAAGCAACTCCAGACAGCCCGGCAAAAGCTAATCGTTTGTCAGCTGCAAAATTTGCGGGAGATGGAATCTATGATGTCTTAGGGCATGGTTTTGATGCGGCTGGTGAATATGCTAATGCAAATTCCGCAGGCTTTAAAGTAATTGATATTGACCGATTCAAAACGGAGCAGGGAGCAAGGCTGGTTTCGGAAAATGCCAATACACAGCAGTATGTGGAAGAATATGGAGAAAATGCAGAAGGTTATTCCAAAATGGTTTCTACGAAAGTAGATGTGACGGCAGGAATTCCTTTATTCAAAAAAACATTATCAGTAGGATTCAATTCTGCGGTTACTACCAATCATAAATTTGATGCAAAATATATCTATGGGAGTTATAATCTTTTAGTTAAACAAAAAAGACTGAGATTTAATGCTACGACAGATATGCTGGCAGACTATGTGACTCCGGAGTTTACGCAGGACCTGCAGACAAAGTCGCCTCAACAGATTGTACAGGACTATGGTACCCACGTAATGGTTGATATTTATACCGGGGCTAAAATGGACATTATGTTCCAGTCTGAGACCACCAACGAAAGCCGCGACCGTGCTGCAAGAATTGGAATCAAAGTTGGTATGTCAAAAATATTCAATGTAGAAGGAGCCAATGACGTAAATACGTCAGAATATAGTAAGAATATTAATAATAAATTATCTTATAGAACAAGAGGTGGAGACCCTTCGAAAAGTTTGGTTGGTGAGCTGAATCTGGATGAAACTACCTCAAAAATTAATATTGCAAACTGGCAGAACAGTTCGACAGTCAATAATTCAGTATTGGTGGAATTTGGTAATAACGGACTGGTTATTATTTACAATCTGGTAAAAGATCCTGTAAAAAAAGCTCAGCTTAAGGCTTATGTAGATCAGTACTTGATTGATAATCAGATTTCATTGGAATATAACACCAAAATGTTATACGGCTACCAGAATCAGCCGGACAGTAACCATTATTTCAGTTTTAATACGAATCTGGGGCCGTCAAATTATTGGACTAATGAAGGGCCAACATTCAAAGTTTTTGAATACAAAGCCCCTAATACAGTTCCTATTTACTGTTTCAAAAGTAATTCCGGAGCACACCATTATTATACACAGTCAAGCACATTACAGCCTTCTTCTTATTGGGATGTCTATATGGGGATAGCATTTTATGCCTATAAAGATCCGGCGGCTGACAGAGTTCCGGTTTACAATTATAAAGCAAGAAATCAATCAGATCATTATCTGACTGTGAATCCTAATCTTGGCCCAACTAGCTACTGGGTAAAAGAAGGGATCGCTTTCTATATTCCTGCAAACTAATTTTCAGAAATATAAATCAATTTGTGGTCAAAGTGAAGTCAGTAATTCTGGCTTCACTTTTTGTTTTGAATGCAGTATGTTTTCAAATACATTGCAAATATAGTAATGGTTTCTGTTTATGATTGTCTTGTTTTCTTTTTTGAGCCTTAAGTATGCTTATTAACAGATGTTTAAGGCAATATTAAATTCACTAAATAATGATATATATCATTGTTCAATTCCTTTTTTCACTCATTGTTGAATATTATATTTGCCGAAACTTTTAATTCATACTATGAAAAAACAAATTTTATTTTGCTTCAGTAGTTTACTGATGCTTTTCATGAGTTCATGTTCTACAGAAGAGCTTAACAGTGAGGGGACACCTGAAAGTCCTGCAAAGGCAAACCGCTTATCTGCAGCCAAATTTGCAGGAGACGGAATTTATGATGTCTTAGGGCATGGTTATAATGTTGCTGGTGAATATGCCAATGCAACTGCTGCCGGTTTTAAAGTGGTCGATATTGATAGATTTAAGGCAGAGCAGGCTAACAGACTGATCAGTGAAAACACATTCTCTCAGGAATATACTGAAGAGTATGGTGAAAATGCTGAATCTTATTCTAAAATGGTTTCTACCAAAGTAAATGTTACTGCAGGTATTCCATTATTCAAGAAAACACTTTCAGTAGGATTTAATTCTGCAGTGACTACAAACAATAAGTTTGATGCAAAATACATTTACGGAAGTTATAACCTTACGATCAAGCAAAAAAGAGTAAGATTCAATGCAACGGCAGATATGCTGGGTGATTATCTGACACCGGAATTTACTCAGGATTTGCAGACAAAAACGCCGCAGCAGATTGTTCAGGATTACGGAACTCACGTAATGCTTGATATTTATACAGGAGCAAAGTTAGATGTTTTATTCCAGGCTGAAACAAGAAGCCAAAGCCGTGACCGCGCCGCAAGAATTGGTGTGAAAGTAGGAATGAAAGATATCTTTGATGTAGATGTAACTAATGATGTGAATACTTCTGAATCATCCATGAACTATTCTAAAAAATTAGCCTATAAAACCAGAGGGGGAGATCCTTCAAAAGGTCTGATGGGAGATCTGAACCTCGATCAGACAAATCCTAAAATCAACATTTCCAACTGGCAGAACAGCTCTAATACAACGAATTCAGTTTTGGTAGATTTTGGAAACAACGGATTGATTATTATTTATGATTTAGTAAAAGATCCGGCGAAAAAAGCTCAGCTGAAGGCTTATGTAGATCAATATCTGATAGACAACAAAGTGTATCTTGAATTCAATACCATTTCAATCTACAGATATTACAACGGAGTAGACCATTACTATACAAGAACTCCGGGAAGCTATAGCGGATATTCTTATGAAGGAACAGAGTTTAATGCGTTTTTATATAAGGCTCCAAACACCGTTCCTATTTACAGATATTACAACGGTAGAGATCACTATTATACAAAAACTCCTGGATATTATCAGGGATATGTAGATGAAGGAATTGAGTTCAATGCTTTTGCAACTCAGCAGCCCAATACCGTTCCTATTTACAGATATTGGAACGGTAAAGATCATTATTATTCAAGATCGAGTGCAAGACCATCAGGTTATGTTTCCGAAGGAATTGAATTCTATGCCTATTAATTAGATATATTAAAATTTTACAACGAAAAAGACCGTTTCATTTTTGAAACGGTTTTTTAATGCCATGAAGAATAAAAATGAGCATTTGTAATTTTTTTCATGGATAATGACAACACAGAAAGAATATTTCCGGCAGTCTTATCTTTAAAAATGTATTTTTGTAGCTTATAAATTTAGATGATCAATGAAAAAAGCAATCTGCCTTTTTATCGTAGGAGAGAAGTACCGGAAAATGTACAATAAAAACAGAGCAAGGTTTGAAAGCTATGCTAAAAAATGCGGCGCAGATTTAAAGATCATTGATCAGCCTATGGATGATAGTTTTCATCGCCCGCTTCTCTCTCAGAAACTTTTGATTCCTTCAGAAACAAGAGCGTATGATATGGTTCTTTTTTTAGACCTTGATATCATTATTTCAGATAAAGCACCTTCTGTTTTCGATTACCTGCCCGAAGACAAATATTTCGGAGCTATTCTCGATCCAAGAGGAACTGAAGAATTCAATAAAACCTGGGGACATATCCCAAGGATACTGGAAGAAACCAGTGAGATGTACTTTACTGACCGTCATTTTGAAGCGAATCCTTTATTACAGGGAAGTATCAATGGGGGTGTATTTATTTTCAGACCGGAAAAGGTAGCTGATATCTTCAAAGAATATTATTTTTCAGGACATAATCAAGGTGAGCTCAACAGCTTTGAAGAAACACCTTTTGCTTATTTTTCTCAGATCAATAACTGGTTTGAGGCCTTACCGCCTGCCTTCAACGTTCAGATTTTATACAAAATAAAAGGAACAGAAAAAGGAAAAGAAGTAGAGCATGATGAGAAAAAACTTCCGGAATTTTTTAGAAAATATTATTACAAAAAATCAGGAAGCTGTTTTTATCCCACAAAGAAGTATAAGAATTACGTACAACAAATCATTGCTGAAAATTATTTTACGCATTTTTCCGGCAATTATCCTATAATCTACAATTAAATTATGAGCCTACTTTCACGCCTTTCCAGCAAATTTATATCAGTCTCTTATGGTATTACCGTCAATGATGAAGCTAATGAACTGAAAAAATTACTGGATGTCCTTCTTCCTCTGATTGATAAGAATGATGAGGTCATCGTACTTCAGGATATCACCAATAAAAATAAAGAGGTGACCGAATTGCTGGGGAACTATGATCACATTATAAAACTTGAAGCAAAGCTGGAAGGGGATTTTGCCACTTTTAAAAACAGATTAATAGAAAAGGCAACATGTCAATATCTGTTTCAGATTGATGCAGATGAATATCCTACTGAGCATTTTATCAAAACACTGAAACCTTACCTTAAAAAAGAAAAAAGTGTCGAAATATTTTTCGTTCCAAGAATTAATATTGTAGAAGGAATTACAGAAGAATATGTACAGCAGATGGGCTGGAATATGAATAGCGAAGGCTATGTTAATTTTCCGGACTATCAGGCAAGGATTATCAAAAACAATAAAAAAATCTTCTGGAAAAATAAAGTACATGAAGTTCTGTATGGAAACAAAAACTTTACAGAAATTCCAAAAAAATATGAGTTATCCTTAATTCATAAAAAGAATTTTGAAAAACAGCAAAAGCAGAATAATTTTTATGAGACTTTGGAAGATTAATCAGGTTGAATTATTACAAAACTAAAATGGCAGATTTAGGAATTAACGTTTTTGGATTTATTAATGGTGAATTTGGTATTGCGGAAGCAACAAGGCTTAATTGTAAGGCGATGCAGAGTGCAGGGATTCCCCTTAATTTGATGAATTATGATGTAAGAACCAATCATGATAATAATGATCAGACTTTTACCCGATTTTCGGATAAGGCAGATCATCCTATCAATTTAGTTCAGGTTTCAGCATCTGTTTCGGAAATGTCAAACTTCTTTGAATATTTTGATTATTCTTTCTTTGAAAGAAAATACAATATTCTGTATATGGCCTGGGAATCAGAAACCATTCCGGAAGATTATCTTTTGAATATTAATCTTTTCGATGAGGTCTGGACTCCTTCGGAATATTGCAAAAAATGTATTGAAAAATATATCGCTTCTCCGGTAAAAGTGATTCCACATCCCATTGATATTAATCTGAAACCGACGGAAGATTCGGATGCGTTGAATTTTTATAATACCGACTTCTTTAATTTTTTATTCATATTCGATTATAACAGCTCTATCCAAAGGAAAAATGTGCTCAATCTGATTCAGGTTTTCAGAGATACTTTTGACGGAAAAGAAAATAATGCTTTCTTAACGATTAAAACATCCAAATCTGATAAGTTTTCTTTAGAAAAAGAACAGATAAAAGAGGCCATCGGAGATTCTGTGAAGATCAAAGTTGTAGAAAAGATTTTTGATAAAAATGCATTGAACTATGTGATCAGTACCTGTGACAGCTATATTTCTCTTCATAGATCTGAAGGTTTCGGACTGACTATGGCAGAGGCTATGTATTTTGGAAAACCTGTCATTGCCACAGGGTATTCCGGAAACCTGCAGTTTATGAATACTGAAAATAGCTTTTTAGTGAATGCAGAAAAAGTATCCTACGGTTCAGATGATCTTAATTATGATTCCAATACAGTCTGGTCTGAACCCTCATTAGAAAAAGCTTCCGAATACCTGATAAAAATATATCGGGGAGGGGATGATATCAAAATAGCGTCAGATAATGCACGTAAAACAATCATGAATGACTTTTCACTTGAAGGAGTAGGGAAGCTGATTAGAGAAAGATCTGAAGAGCTGATTGCTGAGGGAAAAGTGTTGCAGAGCAGATCAGCATTAATAAAATTATATGCAGACAGTATATTTTTGAAAAAAGATCTTAGAATTTATAAGAAGAGTAAACCTATTCAGTGGATATATGATATCAAAATGTATTTCAGAAATAGAAAAGGAAAAAAGTAATTTCCTGTAAGACTAAAGAGCGGTGGATTCATTTGAACCCACCGCTTTTTTATTTTTTACCTTTTATTTTCTTCAGAAAAATATTGACTTTTTTTCTGATTTTATTGTATAATGTTTTTTCAAGATAGTTTACCCTTCCGCTTAATCTGTCTATTTCAGCAAGGTAAAACACATTGCCTACGCTGCTCTCCGGGGTATTTTCTTTCTTAGCCATTTTGTCGATAAAAGACAGTCTTAGGCTAAGCAGATTTCCAATAGCTTCAAGAGAAAAATGATCTCTGATCTGAGCTTCTGCACTCTGTTTAATAGAAGTTAATGACTTGAAGTTATTTTTGATATACTGAAGCTTTTGGGCAGCATCCTGCACATCGGGACGTGCCAGGGTGAGTCCTTCGGCAATCAGTCCTTTGGTGTTGGAAGTTTTGATAAAATCATATTGAACAAGGAAGCTGTTGTTCACATTCATAAAGTCCAGGTTTCCGGAATATCCCGTCCCTACAACGATTTTCCCATAAGACATGGCCTCTGCCATAGTCAGTCCGAAACCTTCAGAACCATGCAAAGAAATAAGAACATCAGACTTCTGAATCAATGAATGAAGTTTTTCTTTTGAAAAATGTTCATTAATCATGATAATATTTGAAATGCCGGCGTATTTTTCCAATACTGTCTGTGCATCTTTACTCCTGTCAAGATTATGTGTTTTTACAATCAGAACACTTTCCGGATCATTTTTGAAGACCTTAATAAATGCTTCAATTGTAGCTTCAGGATTTTTCCTGATGGTGGTGCTTAACGAATCAAAAATTGTAATGTATACGTTTGAGCCGGGTTTAATATTATATTCTTCAAAATTAAAATCATCGGAAGGAGGGAGCTTCTGAATCGGATGGGAGAATCTCATCACAGGAATTCCTGTATATTTTGTGAAAATATTGACACAAAAATCACTTGGAACCCATAGTTCATCAAAAATATTCAGAAACTCAACTGTTTTATCTGAAACTTCAGGAAATTCCCAGGCCCAATAGACAATATTGTAATGCCCCGCAAGATTGATATCCTGATTTTTTGAAAAAAATTCGTGGGTCACATTACTATTAATGTGAAAAATATTAATTAATGCATCTGCTTGTGCGTTACTTTTAGACTTTTCAAGAGTATCACTTGAGTAGCTGATGCGGTTTACTTTAATGCCTGTACTTTCCATAGCAGCAGCATTAAGTCTTGTTGCTTCGGCTATCCCAAAATTTCCCTCAAAAAAACCGTGATAGTTTACGCTTAATGACATATCTTATAATGTTTTAAGTTTTTCTTTTACTTCTTCAGGTGAAAATGCTCTCAGGCTGTCCACAGAATTTTGGCTTAATGTATTCCAGATTTCTTCATTATTATTCAGCTGAATAATGGCTTCTGCAAAACTGTTTTCATCATTGGCAATCAGTACATTCTTCTTATCGGTAAGTTTCATTCCTTCGGCACCGATATCTGTAGTAACCACCGGGAAAAAATATTCAAAAGCCTGTCCGATTTTTCCCTTTACTCCGGCTCCAAACCGTAAAGGAGCCACCATGATTTTTGAATTCATGAAGTGCTCTTCTATACTTTCTACAAAACCTAAAAATTTAAATTTTGGATATAGTTTAAGATCCAGCTTTTCAGAAACATTACCAATGATGCTTACTTCCAGCTCAGGATTGGTTTTCCAGACAATGGGCATTATTTTTTCATACAGAAACTTTACCGCATCAATATTCGGTTCATGAATAGATCCGATGAAGGTAATTCCCTTACTTTCACTGAAGTTTTTCCTTTCTGAAATATCAATTTTAGGATAATGAATATTGGATATCGTAATGATCTTATTTTTGTCTGCATACTGGCTCATAATCTCTTTCTCTTTATCAGAGATCGCAATAATATAATCCAGCTGCGGTGCAACAACCGTTTCTAGGCGGAAGAAATGTTTATAATTTTTCTTTAGAGAAATACGGGTAGGTTCCAGCTCGATCGCTCTTTTAAATCTTAAAAAATGAATATCTACCATATCATAAATGAATCGGGTAGAAGGTAAAACTGCCTTCATTTTTTTATAGAAAAGATTCAGGGCAAGAGGACCATTGAACCAGACATAATCTACTTTTTTTAGAGAAGACAGAAAATCATAGATATTCTTATACTTCATATTCTCTACATACACTATCACATCGTGCTGCTGATAAAATTTCACATAAGAATCGTCTTCAAAAATATGGGGTGCAAATAAAATGCAGTTGTATCCTAATTCTTTGTAGATAAATATAAGCTCTTTCAGTCTGTTGGCTCCGGATTCTTTATCATGGGCAGGAAAATCTCTTGAAGCAAACAGGATCGTTTTCTGGGAAGCGTCATACATATTGATGTTGACTATATCCTTAGACTGAAGATATTTGAGTTTTTCTTTTCTCTCGAAGTGTTTTTTTATTTTTTTTAAAATTCCCATTTGTCAGTTTTTAGTATCCAGTTCAAAAACTTTGTTTACCCAACTATCCAAAGTATATCTGTAGTAGATTTTCTCAGGAATTTTCTCGTAAGGTGTTTCAAAAAAAGATTTGTCAAGATTACTAATATTTTTGTTTAAAATCAAAATATTATTGGGATTGTAAAAATCATAGGTTTTAATGGCTTCATTATCAGTAATGATTTTCTTCTCCAGAGACATGGCCTCAAAAACTCTGAAACTGAGTCCATATTGCCCCTCACGCATGAGGTCAAGCAATACTTTTGAATTTTTATAATATTTGGGAAGATCGTTATGAGGAATCTTTTTGATGCTGAAAATCAGGAAAAGATTTTTAGGTACCGTCATGAAAATATTTGTCAGCTGATGCTTCCATGATTTTTTTCCGATGATCATAATCTGGAATTTCAGCCCCTGCTCAATCAGTTTTTTAGCCAGTAATTTTATCAGCGATACCCTTCTGTTGTCATAAGAGGTAATATAGAAAAGATCCATTTCAGGCTGCTGAATTTCTTTTGCGCAGTGTGGCAGGTAAATGTAATTTGTCAGTTTTTCAAATCCGTGCTTTTTAACATCTATATGATCAAAAGAGAATACTTTATCAAAAAGGTACAGTTTATCTTCTACAGGAACTCTTTCAAGGTTGTCATAAAGATAGGTAACCAGGCGGTCTGTATATTTTCGGATTTTTTTAAGAGTTGAAAGATCAAATGTATCCGGATTCATTACCAATATCTGATCCTGATGTCCTAATTTTTCCAGGGCATCCAAAACATATTTCTGTCTTTTTTCAGTCTTAAGATTTTTGTTTAAAAAGGTTTTGCTTAAAGCATTTACAGCCCTTTCATTGAAGTTGGAATGAGTAACTGTACTGATCTTTATATGATGGGCATCAATACCTCGTTTGCATAATGTTTCAACAATATACTTATCATAATCCCAAAAATCATAACTAATGATACAAATCTTCATTCAACTAATTTTGCTCTTTTTTTAATGATTCATAGGTCTCAAAAACGCTTAAAGATTGAAGGTAAGATAACTGATACCCCTCTTTTCCGTCTAAAATCCCAAGTCTCATTATATAGGCCTTAAAGAATTTAAAAGCTGTTTTAAGATATTGCACTAAAACATTGTGCTTTTTCCCTTTTGCAGCCAGTTCTTTCCCCTTTAAAACTCCATAATGAATCATTTTTTTTCTGTAAGATTCATAATCTGAAACGGAGTAATGTAGTAATTTATTTTTTAAAACCCCAATGGTTCCGTTGACCTCCAGAGTTTCGTGTACCTTTTTTCCTGCCATATATCTGGCCTTCGATTTTCTGAAAAGCCTGAAATTTTTATCAGACTGTGTTCCTGAAAAATGAATTGGTTTCTGAGCAAAAAAGAATTTCCTGTAAAAATAATAGGCATCCTTTTGCCCGGGTTTATTCAGCTCCTCTATAATTTCCTGCTTCAGGGCCGCGGTAAGTCTTTCATCACCATCCAAAAATAGAACCCAGTCGTTTTTTGCAGCATCCAGAGCCAAATTTCTTTGCTTTGTAAAGTCTTCAAATTTATTTTGAATCACTTTTACATTGGGGAATTTCTTTGCAATTTCTACAGTTTTATCCGTACTAAAAGAGTCTATAATTACTATTTCATCACAGAAATCAAAAGACTCAAGGACATCCTGTATATTTTTTTCTTCATTATATGTTATGATCAAACCACTTATATTCATCACAACGCTTTGTTTGATAGAGAAGTACACACAATACTTCTTTATATTGTTTTTAAAATAGTTTTAATCTGCCAAAGATAAGTTTTAATTTGAATTTTATGATCGAATCTTTGCCTTTTATATCAACCCTGCACAGTTCGTATGGATGCTGTGTAGGGTAATAATTTACTTTATTTCCAATTCTTACTGCAAAATCAATTCCTATTTTTTTCAAAATAGAAAAAAATGCCGATTTTTCCTCTTCTTTATCAGGAAATTTTCCATAAGGATATGCTAAAACCCTTGAATACACTATGTTTTGGGCTTCAAGAATTTTCATGTTCTTTTTTAGATCTTTTTCAACAAAATCAGGTGAAGCGTTTCTTAAATTTTCGTGAGCATGGCTGTGAAGGGCAATCTCAAAATAATTTTTATCCAGATTTCTGATATCTTCAAAGGTCATCATAGGATAATTTTTGTATCCTTTTTCAATAAATGCTGTCGGAATAAAAATGGTCGCCTTAAGATTATATTTTTTCAATAAAGACGGCAGATACTCATAGTTATTTTTATATCCGTCATCAAAGGTGATGATTATATTCTTTTTCGATGTAGTATGAAGCTCTGAAAAAAATCTGGAAGTATATTTTTTACGGCTCAGATATGAAAACTGCTGTTCCAGGTTCTCTAAACTTACTGTAAGATCTTCATGGCTTTCTCTTTCAATCTGATGATACATGAGAATAACCAGTCTGTTGTGCGGAAAAGCAAAAAGATAGAGGCGGAAATACCCAACGATAAATACCGTCAAGAGAACAGAAATAAGATACAAGACCATACTATTTTACTGTATTTTTTTCGATTTCTGAGAGCCTTATTTTTTCACGCAGTTTAATATATTTCAAAAAGGTGTAATAGGACATCGTTTTAGCAATATAAAATCCGGGAAACCCGTCCAGAAAACCAAGTTTGAAAATGAAAACTTTGGTAAATTCAAAAACCGGACTTACAATGATTTTGAATCTTTTAACTTTCATCTCTCTCTCAAACATCTTTTCTGCCATCATATCAGAATACTTATTGATCTTTGAGACATGATGATGAATACTTTTGTAGGTATAATGATTCAGTTTTCCTTCCAGAAGACCGGCTTTCTGATCTGTAATCAAAAATTCATGAACTTTATCATCAGAATATCTGGCGTATTTTTTTCTGAACAATCTTTCACGGCATACATCTCCCCAGCCTCCGAATCTGATCATGTGGCTTCCGAGATGGTTATTGAATTTCGCTTTATAAACGTTGAATTCTGTGTTTGCAGAAGAAACGATTTTCTGTATGGATTTTTTGAGATTTTCATCAGGAACTTCATCAGCATCCAGAAACAGAACCCATTCATGAGAACATAAATTAAGGGCATGGTTTTTTTGTTCACCATACCCATTAAATTTTTTCTCAAAGAATTGTACCTGAGGATATTTTTGAGTGCAAATCTCTTTTGTCTTATCTGTAGAAAAGCTGTCGACAATAATAATTTCATCAGCAATATCTGCCAAAGAATTTAAAAGTCTTACGATATTCTCTTCTTCATTATAAGTAATGATTGCAAGGGAGAGAGCCATTTATTTATATTCAAGAATAGTCTTTTCAATAATCTTTACGCAATCCAGCAGTTGCTCTTCAGTGATGACCAACGGCGGTGCCAGTCTGATGATATTACCATGTGTAGGCTTTGCCAGTAATCCGTTTTCCTTTAGCTGTAAGCAAAGATTCCATGCAGTAGAACTATCAGGAGTATCATTGATCAGGATCGCATTTAAAAGTCCTTTTCCTCTTACTTTGGTAATCAGGTTTGTCTTTTCGATCAGCTTATTAATTTCAGCTCTGAAAAGCTGTCCAAGCTCTTCAGCTCTTTCAGATAATTTTTCTTCAGCTACCACATCCAATGCTGCTACTGCTACTGCACAGGCAATAGGGTTTCCTCCAAATGTAGAACCATGCTGTCCGGGTTTGATAACATTCATGATGCTGTCGTTAGCTAAAACTGCTGATACCGGGTACATTCCTCCGGAAAGTGCTTTTCCTAAAATTAAAATATCCGGTTGTACATCTTCATGATGACATGCAATTAATCTTCCTGTTCTTGCAATACCAGTCTGAACTTCATCAGCAATGAATAGGACATTGTGTTTTTTACATAGTTCAGAAGCATTTTTCAGGAAGTTTTCATCCGGAACATATACTCCGGCTTCTCCCTGAATAGGTTCTACGAGAAATGCTGCAATAGTATCTGCTTCTTTGCTCAGAACATCTTCTAAGGCTGCAATATCGTTGTAAGGAATTTTGATAAATCCTGGTGTAAAAGGTCCGTAGTTCTGGTTGGCATCCGGATCATTAGAGAAAGAAACGATAGTTGTTGTTCTTCCGTGGAAATTATTTTCGCAAACAATGATTTTTGCGGCATTTTCCGAAATTCCTTTTACTTCGTAACTCCATTTTCTGGCTAGTTTTACAGCTGTTTCTACAGCTTCAGCTCCGGAGTTCATAGGTAAAACTTTATCAAATCCGAAAAGGTTCGTTATTTTTTCTTCGTACTCTCCCAATTTAGAGTTGTAGAACGCTCTTGATGTTAAAGCCAGTTTTTTTGCTTGTTCTACCAATGCTTCTACAATTTTAGGGTGAGAGTGTCCCTGATTCACAGCTGAATATGCTGAAAGAAAATCATAATACCTTTTGCCTTCTACATCCCAAACGAAAACACCTTCTCCACGGTCCAGAACTACTGGAAGCGGGTGATAATTGTGTGCTCCGTGTTTATCTTCAAGGTCAATAAAATATTGTGAGTTTTTTGTTTGTTCTGCTGTTGACATATATTTTGGTTTTCAACAAATTTACGCAATATTAATGAGATGAATATATAAAAACATAATACGCTGAGACATTGATTAAAAGTGTATTTTTACCCTTCGAACCAATACCGTGAAAATGAAAAAAAACATACTGCTGCTGTTCCTTTTAATCATATTGCCGCTGCATGCACAGGAAAAGAAATACCTCATGATGAGCAATACGTATTTTTTTATTTATACCCCCATGGCAGACGGTTCTTTTTTGAGAAAATCTTATTTTGCCAGTTACAATAAAATGGAAATGAATTCGGAGACTTTTATTCCTTCAGGAGAGGAGACCGAAAAAATCTATAAAGAGTCGGTTCTTCTGAGTTCTGTGAATACGGACGCCCCTGAAGCTTTTAAATATCTTGTGAATAAACCATTTACAGTGAGGGATAAAAAAAGTGGAAAGGTTTCAAAATTTTGTTTTTATGGTTCAGGATTCTTAAAAGAAAATAATCCTTCATTTAATTTCACCGGAGACGTGATTACGCCACCAAACCGAATAGCAGATAACGAAGCTTCACCTTATACTATTTTTCAGGTTGATGGCAAAACTTTTTTTATCATGGACGGGCAGGTGTATCTTTTTCGGAAGGATAAAATTTTGCAGAATATGTTTCCTGATGCAGAAGTGAAGTTTACAGACAAAAATTTTGCCAGCAGAGATTGTCAGTCGCTGGTGAAAATTGTAAGCACACCGGGAGATGCCAACGAGTCATTTTATCGGTATGGTGTAATAACGGTGAATGGCATTGAAGTGCTTCCGGCAGTCTATGAAAAGATTTATATTGCCACTGATGCAATCCTTGTAAAAAACAGGGGACTTTGGTATTTCTATGATTTTTTCGGTAATAAAATTATGGAAAAAGGATTCAGAAAGATTCTTCCGTTACGTGTAATGGAAGAAATGGGAAATTTTGATAGTGAGGAAGAAAGAAAGATATACAGAGAAGGAATTCTGACATATGCAGTGCTTGATAGGAATGAGATTAAGATAATGGGTAATATTTATCAGCAGGCAAAAAAATCTGAGTTTTTATCTCTATGGAGAACATTCAGTATCTGTGGCAATATTCCAAACAGGAGAATGAGGGTCAGTTCGGCTGTAAGGCTTAAGGGTAATACTTTTAGTATCAGCAGAAAAACAGATGTATATGGTTATGGATATATCAGTGATGGTTATTCTGAAGATAAAGTTACGCTCAACAACAGCCAGTCTGTGGATATTGATGAAAAAGGATATGGTAAACTCAGTTACCTGAATAGGACAGACAGTTCTTTTGTTTTCACAGGCAGTGTTCCCAGTTCATATTATTTTTTTATGAAAAGTAGAAAAGATAACAGGGAAAGGCTGAAAGTGATACATTCTACCTGCCTGGATAATCAGTGTTCCGCTTATGGCTGGAATATTGATCAATTTCCGTCCGATGGAATAGATCTGAGCTATGATCATATTGAGGATTTCAAATCAGAAATTGCCCTCCTTACTTTAGGAGGTAATTATATAGAGTCTTTCAATTTTAGAGGAAATCCGGATGTGCCAGAAAATAATAATTTACTTCAGGATACTTATTACAAGCTTTATGATAATGGGAAAGTAGGGTTGTTTTCTCCAAGGTCTATACGCCTTCACGATGTAAAAGTCAGGTATAAAAAATTAGAAGATCTTAAAAACCGTTTCGCACGTTTTGAAGATGAAAATGGGAAAAAGGGATGGCTAAGTGAAGACAGTGAAGAATTTTATGATTTATAAAAAAAACAGGCGGTTCATTGAACCGCCTGTTTCTGTATGGAATAATAATCTTAGTGATTATCATATTTTTTATCCATTACAAAATCCTCCATGAATTTTGTAGTATAGTTTCCTGCAAGATAATCTTCGTTATCCATAAGTTGTCTGTGGAAAGGAATCGTTGTTTTTACTCCTTCAATATAGAATTCCTCAAGGGCACGTTTCATTTTTGCAATAGCTTCTTCACGGGTTTGAGCCGTCGTAATAAGCTTAGCAATCATTGAGTCGTAATTGGAAGGAATGCTGTATCCGGAATATACGTGTGTGTCTACTCTGATTCCGTGTCCTCCAGGGATGTTCAATCCTGTGATTTTTCCCGGAGACGGTCTGAAGTCTGCATAAGGATCTTCTGCGTTGATTCTACACTCTATTGAATGTAATTTAGGGTAATAGTTGATTCCTGAAATAGGAGTTCCCGCAGCAAGAAGAATTTGTTCTCTGATCAGGTCGTAATCGATTACCTGCTCAGTAATAGGGTGCTCTACCTGAATTCTTGTATTCATTTCCATGAAATAGAAATTTCTGTGCTTGTCTACAAGGAATTCGATAGTTCCTACTCCTTCGTATCCAATGAATTCAGCAGCTTTTACAGCAGCATCACCCATTTTCTCACGAAGCTCGTCTGTCATAAAAGGAGAAGGAGTTTCTTCAGTTAGTTTCTGATTTCTTCTCTGTACAGAACAGTCTCTTTCAGAAAGGTGGCAGGCTTTACCAAATTGGTCACCAGCAACCTGGATCTCGATATGTCTAGGCTCTTCAATCAGTTTTTCCATATACATCCCTCCGTTTCCGAAGGCAGCTACTGCTTCCTGAATGGCAGATTCCCAGTGGTCTTTAAGGTCTTCAGCTTTCCAAACAGCTCTCATTCCTTTTCCACCGCCACCGGCAGTGGCTTTGATCATTACAGGATATCCTGTTTCTTCAGCTGTTTTCACCGCGTGCTCGTAAGATTCGATCAATCCGTCAGAACCTGGTACACATGGTACTCCGGCAGCTTTCATGGTAGCCTTAGCGTTAGCTTTATCTCCCATTTTTTCAATCTGTTCAGGAGAAGCACCAATAAACTTGATACCGTTCTTCTGGCAAATTCTTGAGAAGTTGGCATTTTCAGATAAAAATCCGTAACCTGGATGGATTGCGTCTGCATTTGTAATTTCTGCAGCAGCAATAATATTAGGAATTTTAAGGTATGAGTCTTTACTCATTGCAGGACCAATACAAACAGCTTCATCAGCAAATCTTACGTGAAGACTGTCTTTGTCAGCAGTAGAGTATACTGCAACAGTTTTGATTCCCATTTCTTTACAAGTACGTAAAATACGCATTGCAATTTCACCACGATTGGCAATTAATATTTTTTTGAACATCTCTCCGAAATTTTAAATTATAAATTTTGAATTTTAAATTATTTTAAATGAAAAAGATTCATCTAAAATTTATAATCTCTAATCTAAAATTCCTTAAGATGGATCTACTAAGAATAAAGGTTGGTCATATTCTACAGGAGTTGCATCGTCAACTAAAATTTTAACGATTTTCCCGCTGATTTCAGATTCAATCTGGTTGAATAATTTCATTGCTTCAATAACGCAAACTACTTTACCAACAGAAACTTCGTCTCCTACATTGGCAAATACGTCTTTATCAGGAGATGGCTTTCTGTAGAAAGTACCGATCATTGGAGACTTGATCGTTATATATTTGCTGTCGTCAGATGCAGCTTCAGCTTTCTCAGCAGCAGGTGCAGCAGCCGGAGCAGCAACAGGTGCCGGAGCAGCTACCGCCTGTGGAGCAGTGTGGTATACTGCAGGTTGTGCGTAAACAGCATCGCTTCCAGCTAATGGAGTTTTAATAGTGATTTCGAAATCTTTAGTCTTGTATTTTACCTCTGAAACTTCAGCTTTAGATACAAACTTAATAAGATTTTGTATGTCTTTAATGTCCATAAATTTGATATTTGATTTTGGGTCAAAGATACCAAAAA
>JASLCD010000325.1 GCA_030146295.1 Chryseobacterium sp. | reverse complement strand
CTCCAAAAATAATTCCCTTTTTGCCTTTAAGTAAACCGTATGACATAATTTTTTAATGTTTATTATACTACAAATGTAGCAATAATTGTGGTTATGGCATAATAAAAATGGAGCCTTATCAATTTAAGACTCCATTTTATTGAAAATATTTATATGACTGAAATACTAATTGGTTTTCTTATTCCATTCTGCCTTTACATCCTCTGCCGCATCTTTGGTTTTTTCCCATGCCTCATCTGCTTTATCCTTAATGTCCTCCCAGGCATCAGATACATTAGCTTTTACCCTGTCGAGCCAGTCTTCCTGTTTGGCTTCCTCATCATTATTCCTTTTCTCATTAATATAATCTTTGGCTCTGTCTGCCAATTCATTGATTTTCCATTTGGTTTTGTCTGCTGCATTCTGTAAAGAATTTTCTACATTATTTACTGCATTTTCCGCTTTGTTGTACTCTGAATTGTTCATAATAGTATAAATTTTAGTTTGGTATCAATAATTAAACAATAACCATTCCTAAAACAGACCCTCCTTTGTTAAATTTTTCATAATCTTTTGTTATATTTTTCTAAATCAGGAGTATCTTTAGCTGATAAAATTTGATAATTATGGAAACAATACGATGCGGATGGTGTGAAAAAGACGATCTCTACAGAAAGTATCACGATGAAGAGTGGGGAAGACCCGTCTATGATGATGAAACAATCTTTGAATTTCTGATTCTCGAAAGTTTTCAGGCCGGACTGAGCTGGTATACAATTTTGTCTAAAAGAGAAAATTTCAGGAAGGCTTTTGATCATTTTGATTATAAAAAGATAGCCGACTATTCTGACAGGAAGATTGAAGAATTAATGAATAACCCCGGAATTATCAGAAACAGACTTAAAATTCTGGCAGCGGTCAACAATGCTCAGAGATTTATGGAAGTTCAGCAAGAATTCGGAAGTTTCTCTGCCTATATCTGGAACTTTACAGGCGGAAAACCTATTGACAATAGTCCCGGAACCTTAGCTGACGTTCCTGCTACTACAGACATTTCCGATCTTATTTCCAAAGAACTGAAAAAAAGAGGATTCAAATTCGTGGGCTCTACAGTAATATATGCTCATATGCAGGCCACCGGAATGGTAAATGACCACCTAAAAGACTGCTTTATCCGAAAATAACAGTTGCGTTTTATTCAAAATTTAGTGATTTCTTTTATTAATATTATAATTTAAAAAATTAATCATAATGGGAACAATTACGGCAAAGGCTAATGAATACTATAATTTGTAACCCCCTTATATTTAAACAGATTTCATTGTATTGTGAGTAAATTCATTTTAATTAACTTAATCTTGATTTATTTGCGATATTTTCAATAAAATTGCGATATTGTTAAAAATTCGTATATTTGCATCCTCAAAAAACGCAGGTGATGCATAAAAATTATACAATTTCTTATACGCTTCTTTTATTATTTTTTACATGTTTCGTACATGCTCAGGTTGGGATTGGATTACCGAATCCCAATCCGTCGGCTATGCTGCATATCAGTGCAACTGATAAAGGAGTACTCCTTCCCAGTGTAGCATTGGTATCAACAACAGACAATGTTACCGTACCCTCACCGGCTGATGGACTTATCGTATGGAATAACGGAAATGGAGTATTGAAAGAAATTGGATTTTATTATTGGTTTGAATCAAAATGGAATAAAATTCTGGCCAACGCAGGGGATCCCACTAAGATAGACAATGGAACAAGCTGGAACCTTACCGGTACCAATGCCGGAAACTATGGGGGAGCCAATACAACGCTCGCGTTGGGAACAAAAACATATGATGATTTAATTTTTAAAGTGAATGCATTAACGGCAGGGAGATTGGGCGTTGATAATTCCGTCAGTCTGGGGATTGGGTCAGATGCAGGACAGAATGGGATTGCTATTGGAAGCTCAAGTTCTGTGTTTATGGGAATATCCATAGGTAATGCGACCGTAGTGTCCGGGAATGAGGCGCTGGCTGTAGGAAATAAGTCTGCTGCTGAAGGATTCAGATCCACGGCAATAGGCTATCATGCCCAAACCAGTAAAAATGAATCTGTTGCCATCGGAAATAACTCCTCCGCAGATGGATTCCAGTCAATAGCATTAGGATACAACGCAAAAACAAATACAAATAGTGAGACAGCCTTAGGATATAATGCTGTCACTAACAGTCAAAACTCAACAGCGCTGGGATCAGGAGCCAATGCGTTGGGGCAATATTCAACAGCAGTAGGATACGGAGCCGCTACTTCACAGGCCAATGCCATTGTTCTGGGAGATAATAATGCAAATGTAGGGATTGGCACAGGTGCTCCGAATACCGCTGCCAGGCTGGATGTAAACGGACAATTTAAGTTGGGAGAGAAAGGAAGTGTACAGAAAAGTCAGATCAGTTTTGAATCATGGCCCGGAATCTCCATCAATAATCTGCCAACAGGCAAATCTACAACCATAGAGATTCCGGTTCCGGCAGGATATCAGCCTGGTTCTACAAAAGCTGTGGTCGTGGTTTCTCCGGCAGGAGATTTTGCAGGCAATTTGTCATTTTCTATCTCAAACCCAAGAATGACTTCTGTTTCCAGTATTACTATTAACCTTACCAATATCTCGGGAAGTGCAAACAGTCTGTATTCAGGACATTTTTATGTGATGATCAATGAATTTTAGTTTTACATAATAATTTTTATTATAGTTGATATGGTGTTAGAGGACTTCCGCTTTGGAAGTCCTTTTTTATGAAAAGATTTTTATTTAGGCTTGCACTACTGAAGCTGTTTATGGATATTTTGCCAACTTTTCTCACAATCATATAATAAGGAAAGCTGAGAATAAATATTTTAAACAAAAATATTTTGCACAAAATAAATAAGCTATCTTTGTTTACTAAAAAAGATAATGATCCCTTTATCAGAACATCTATGTTTTAAAACCTATGCTGTTTCAAGGTATATCACAGGTTTGTACAAGCCCTATCTGGACGAAATCGCTCTGACGTATCCCCAATACCTCGTTATGACTGTTTTGTGGGAATATGGCGGCATGAAAATCGGAAAGATCGGTGAACACCTTCATCTGGATAACGGAACGCTGACACCGCTGTTGAAACGGATGGAAAAGAACGGGCTGATCATCCGAACCCGAAGTTCCGAAGATGAAAGAGTAGTACTGGTCAACCTTACAGAGGAGGGAATACAGCTGAAAAATAAAGCAAAACATATCCCGGAAGCTGTTCAGAGCTGTATGAAACTGAGTAATGAGGTAAAGACTCAGCTGATGGCTTCGTTAGATGAGATATTATCAATTCAATCAACCTGAAATATGAAGAAAATAGGAATTATAGGCTATGGCTGGCTGGGAGAAAGAATAGGCGTTTACCTGTCGGAAAAATATACAATATCTGCAACGACCACTACGCAGAATAAAGCAGACGAGCTGAATAAAAAAGGGATTGATGCTATAGTAGCTTCCTTTCCGGACTATCAGTTGACCGAAACTGTTTCTCAATGGATGGAAATTAAAAACACTGACGTCTTGATTATTACCATTCCCATCTCTGAGAAAAGCTGTTGCGTAAGTTCTTTGTACAACAGAATTCAGAATTTGTCAGCATTTATCGGTGATTTTAAAGGACAGATGTTTCTGATGAGTTCTACAGGAGTGTATCCGGATGTTTCCGGAGAGTTCACCGAAGAGGATGTCCCTTTGGAAAAAGTATCAGGAGAAAGAATGCTGAGAAATAAATATCCCCAGCTTACTATTCTGAGACTTGGTGGATTGATGGGAGATAACAGACTTTTGAAAAATTATAATGTCGGCAATCTTGATCATGCCGTGAATCATATTCATTATGCTGATATCAGCGGGATCATCTCAGAAATGATTGAAAAGAAAATTGAATCAAAACTGTACAATGTCACGGCCCCTGTTCATCCGGCAAAAAGTCAGGTGATCAATGCACAGAAAAATATCCCTGATGAAGAAATTTCTGAGGTGAAAGGAAAGAAGATCATGTCTTCAAAACTGGTTGCAGAGCTGGAGTATATTTTTCAATATCCGGACCCGAGAACTTTCCATTTGTAATGATTGATCATCAGTTTTTAGCCCAGTTTCGGAATAAATCAAACTCCATTGGCTTTAGCCAAAATCTATAAAAAACCTCTGGAATAACTTCCGGAGGTTTTTATCTTTATATAAATAAAATGATTACTTAATAATTCTTTCCAATACCCATTCAATAAGGTTTTTCTCAGAAGCATGGTGGTCTGCAGAGAACTCTCCGCGTCTTCTGTTGGCAATAACGTTGTTTACCGTAATAGCTTTGTGTCCCAATAGTTTTGAAAGAGCATAGATCGCAGAGGTTTCCATCTCGAAATTGGTAATTCCAAGATCGTTCAATGTTTCAAGGAATTGATCATCTACAGCCTTCAGACGCAGCTGTCTTCCCTGTGGAGCATAGAATCCCGGGAATGTTGCTGTGTTTCCGTGGTATTTAGCATCTTGGTAATAGTCACCCATTTCTTCTGCCCAGTCTGAGAAATAAAGCATCGGCTTGATTTTCTCGTAAGGGAATTTTTCAATGAAACTTTTAGAGAATTCATTTTCAAAATTGTAATCCTGATAGAAATGCATCAAACCGTCCAATCCTACTACATTCTGAGTTACCAGCATATTGTCAACCTGTACATCAGGATTTACACTTCCGCAAGTTCCCATACGGAATAGTTCAAGCGCTTTGTGCTCTGACTTGAATTCTTTGTTTTTAAGATCAATGTTCACCAAAGCATCCAGCTCGTTCATTACGATATCGATGTTTTCAGTTCCGATACCGGTAGACATTACTGTAATTCTTTCCCCACGAAGAGTTCCCGTATGGGTGTAGAACTCTCTTTTATTTTTTTTGATTTCTACGGTATCAAAGTATTTTGAAACTTTTGCCACTCTGTCCGGGTCACCCACAAGGATGATTTTGTCAGCAATATCTTCAGGAAGAAGATTCAGGTGGTACACACTTCCGTCTTCATTCAGAACAAGTTCTGAGGCAGCAAGTTTGTTTAGCATAATATGTATTTTTTTTGTTTATTAATTAGTGAAAATCAAATCTTTATAGAGAATACCTATAAGTGCCGGTCTTCTGTCTTATTTTTCTGTTCTCTGAAAGGTTTTTCTTTTGTAAGAATGCATCCATAGAAAAAAATTGTCGCAACAGTCAACAATAGCTTTGTTTTTCATATTTTTATTTTAGTTTTTTGATCTCTTGAATTTACTATAAAAAATCCTCTCCGCATAATCTCCCGCCATTATTTTTACCGGTATTTCGAATCACCGCTTTTTTCAGAATAATGAATTTGATTTCGGGGTTTAAAATTAGTGAAAAATATTGTATCAAAAATATAAACATTATTTAATCTGCTATTAAAGCTGGGGTAATATCAGATTAATAGTTTTGCCGCTAAAAATTAATGAGATCTTATCCACTGCTTGTCATTATCCTTCTTATAGGATTTGCAGTCATGTCTTTTAACCCTGTTTATAAAGGAAAAGAAAGTGAAAATACATTTGTTAATAAAGGTTTGTCTGATTTTAAAATCAAGCTTGAGCAGCTGAAGACAGATGTTGATAAATTCTCTGAAGACCGTATTTCCCTTGAAGAATTACAAAAATCACTGAGCAGTACCAGAAACTCATTCAAAGAAATAGAATTTTATATCGCCTATCATTATCCTGAATTTACCAAAACCCACCTTAATGCAGCTCCTTTGTTTCATATAGAAGCAGCAGGAACGTCGGCATATACACTTCCTCCTGAAGGATTACAGGTGCTTGATGAACTGATATTTTCAGAAGAAGCAGGCAATGAGAAAGAAAAAATCAAAACCATTACTACTTTCTTATACAACAGCTATTCCGGATTTTACCTAAGTGCTTTGAAAAACGGTTTAAGTAAAGGAAACAACAAAACATTACCATTGCGTATAGAATTGATCAGAATCTATTCTCTTGGGGTGACAGGTTTTGATACCCCCGGCTCTCTGAATATTTCTGAAGAAACAAGCCATGCCTTTTCAGGAATGAAGAAATACATCAATGATGATCCCTATTTTAAAAACTATAATACAGAAAAAGCTGATCAGACTTTAGCAGAAGCTATCAGCTATCTTTCAAAAAACACCGATTTTGAAAATTTTGACAGGATTGAGTTTTACAAAAGATATGTGCAGCCTTTGTATGAAGAGCTGGGCAAATGGGACGGAAGACCTGATGACCTTAAAGAATTTTCCGGTTGGAATGTAGGAAACAAGAACTTTTTCAACAGTGATTTTTTAGATCCGTATTTTTACACCTTATTGAAATCCTCAGAAGATAATCCGGAGCTCCGCAATCTTGGAAAATCTATTTTTTATGACCAAAACCTGAGCGGTAACGGGAAAATGAGCTGTGCAACATGCCACCTCCAGGAAAATGCTTTCACAGACCTGAATGCAAAATCTCAAAGCAATGTGGAAGGAAAAACAGTGCTGAGAAATTCCCCTTCTTTATATAATGCTGTTTTTGCCAAGAGGTTTTTCTATGATCTTCGTGCTTTTTATCTTGAACAGCAGGCAGAACACGTAATTTATAATGAGCAGGAATTCAATACAAGCTATGAAAGTATTATTCAGAAACTCAAAACAAAACCTGAATATAAGAAGGCTTTCCGTACAGCGTTCAAAGACGGTAAAATCAGTAAAGAAAATTTTTCAAAAGCATTAAGCTCTTATGTGGCATCCTTGTATTCATTTGATAGTGATTTTGACCGTTTTATGAGGGGAGAGAAGAATGTTTCTGATGATGTGAAAAAAGGATTCAATCTGTTTATGGGGAAAGCTAACTGTGCAACCTGTCATTTTGCACCTCATTTTTCAGGATTGGTACCACCGTTTTTTAATGAAAACGAATCTGAGGTATTGGGAATTACTACAAAACCCGTCAAACAGCTTCCGGTAGAGCTTGATCAGGATTTAGGAAGAGGGAACAGCCCGGTGAAAAAAGAAAAATCATGGATTTATGATTATTCATTCAAAACAGTAACGGTTAGAAATATTGCTCTTACCAAACCTTATTTCCATAACGGAGCTTTCAATACATTAGAAGAAGTTCTTGACTTTTATAATGAAGGAGGTGGGGAAGGATTAGGATTAAAAATGAAAAACCAAACCCTTGCACCGGATAAATTAAACCTTAGCGAAACAGAAATAAAACAGATTAAAGCGTTTCTGAATGCTCTTACGGATGTGAGTAAAGCGAAATAGACGGGGTACTGGATTCGGGATTCGGGATGTGGGTGCAAATACCTTGTACTTCAAAACCGTACCCCGTAATCCGCATTATTTAACACAAAATTAATCCCCTTAACATTAGGTTTTTGATAAGTTAATATTGGCTGATTTATATTTAAAATCCTATTAACAGAGGAAAAGCACTAAAAAAATAGTTTTGCAGTGTCTAATAAATCAAATAAAAATGAAGAAAAAACTACTAACAATGGGAGCTTTGGCTATACTGGCCAGTTCAGGTATCCAGGCGCAGACTCTGATATTCAATAAGAATGCATCCTGGAGCTACAAAGATAACAACCAGGCTCAGCCTGCCGGATGGAATGCCCAGAACTACGATATTTCAACATGGGCGGTAGGAAACGGCCCGTTAGGATACGGAGATCCTGTAACCACAACAATCAATTCAGGACTTACCACAGCGTATTTTGCTAAAGATTTTACAGTAGATCTTTCAACACTTTCCGATAATATGGAACTTGGAGTCATGAGAGATGACGGTATTATAGTATACCTTAACGGAGAAGAGGTTGTAAGAGACAACATGCCTGCAGGTACCGTTACATTCAATACTTTTTCGTCTACAACTATTGATGGGGCAGCAGAAAACGTTTATAACCTTTTTTCTATACCCAAATCAAAATTTGTAAACGGTGTCAACAGACTTTCTATTGAATTGCATAACAGAAGCACAACCAGTTCAGATTTAAGAATTGATGCTTATCTGAAAACGACAGCCAATACAACTATTCCTGTAGCTTGTAATGGCACACACATCAGCTGCTTTACTTCAATTGTACCTACAGCACAAACGGATAAACTGATTATCCCTGCTGAACACAAATATCAGCTGATCTTAAAAGAAGGGGATAATTATACTGAAGGCGGAGGATTGGTAGGAGGTCAGAATGACTTTACCGCTTATGTTCCAAAAACAGGAAGCAGTACCAACGGATACCTTTCTGTAAACCATGAAACGAATCCTGGAGGAGTTACCATGGCAGAAATTAACTATAACGCTACTTCAAAGCTTTGGCAGCTGACAAAATCAAGAGCAGTAAGTTTCTCAGATCCAAGTTTGGTGCAAACAATCAGAAACTGTTCAGGAGGAATTACACCTTGGGGAACTGTGGTGACCGCTGAAGAATCTGTTACTTCCAATGATGTGAACAATGATGGGTACAAAGACTACGGTTGGCTGGTAGAAATAGATCCTGCAACAGCACAGGTGATTTCTAAAAATACAGACGGTTCCAAAGGAAAACTATGGCAGATGGGAATCATGAACCACGAAAACGTAGTGATCAATAATGCAGGAACTATAGCTTACTACGGAGAAGACGGAGGAACTCATATGGTGTACAAATATGTAATGGATACTCCCAATGATCTTTCTTCAGGAAACCTTTATGTATTGAAACTGGATCAGGGATTAACGGCTGCAGGAGATCCGGCAGGAACTACAGCAACATGGATCCAGGTTCCGAATAAAACTAAAGTTGACCAGAATAATACCAATACCAATGCGCTGTCATTAGGTGGAACGAAATTCAACGGAGTAGAAGATGTGGATATCAGTCCGCTGGATGGTAAAATATACTTTACGGCAAAAGGATTAGACAGAGTATACCGTTTACAGGATAACGGAACTACGGCTTCTCAGGTAGAAACATTTGTAGGAGGAGGTTCTTCTGTATATTCTTTCAATACAGCTCAGGGAATGAAATCTGAAGCTTGGGGAGATGGAAATGACAACCTTACTTTTGATGAACTTGGCAACCTTTGGGTGCTTCAGGATGGTGGTAAAAACTATATCTGGGTAATTGCTCCGGATCACACACAGGCCAACCCTAAAGTAAGACTGTTTGCTTCTATGCCTGCAGGTGCAGAGCCTACCGGATTAACATTTACACCTGATCATAAATTTGGTTTCTTCTCTATTCAGCATCCGGATTCAACAATCTCTACCGATGTGGATGCAACAGGGAATACAATCAATTATAAAGGAAAATCTGCCACCATCGTCATTGCCCTTAAAAATAACTTAGGAATTGAAGGATCTCTTGGAACTATCGACACCAAAACTGCAGAAAATACAGTAACGGTAGCACCAAATCCAACTTCCGGAATCGTAAAAATCAATTCCGCAAAAGGATTGAAAGATATTTCAGTGACAGCATACAGCATGGACGGAAAGATTGTTTATACCAAGAAGTTCAATGGAACAAATAAAGTATTGGACCTTGACTTCACACAACAGTTGGAAGGAACTCGTGTTTTAGTTTTAAATATTGAAGCTGAAGGAGGATTCCAGAAAACAGTTAAACTTGTAAAGAAATAAATTATTTATAATTCTTGTCTGTTGGCAGCTTTGGCTGCCGGCAGACTCTTTTTTATGTATGAAAAAGCTTTTCTTACTTCTTTCTATCATCTCTCTTTCTCAGGTCAAAGCACAGATTGATCCGGTGAAGTATCCTACGTTTACCAATATTGAAGACGCTTTAAGCAGTAAAAAAGCGGTGTACAGTATGAGCTTCAGGCAGAAGGGATTGTTTAATCTTCCCCCTCAGATTGTGAAACTGGATTCATTGTTTTTTCTGAATATTATGGCCAATAAGCTTGAGAAAATGGATCAGGAACTCTTTGCATTGAAAGAACTGGAAATTTTAAATGTAAATGAAAACAGCATTAAATATATTCCGGATGAGATAGGTGAACTTAAGAAACTAACAACTTTTTCAATGAATCTGAACAGTCTGACAAGCATCAATCCGAATATTGCAAAGCTTCAGAACTTAAAAGTCGTGCATTTTGATGCCAACAATCTGAGCCTATTTCCTGAAGCACTTATGGAGATTCCGGCCCTGGAAGAAATTAACCTTCAGGGAAATCAGATCAGCTTCATTGCAGACAGGCTTGATAAAATTAAAAATCTTAAATTCCTTAATCTTTCGGATAATCAGATCAATGACCTTGGAAATTTATCCTTTCCTGAAAACTTAAAATATCTTGAACTACAGCAAAATGCCATTGTAAGGCTTCCGGAAAACCTTTTCAAAGCTCGGCAACTTGAATTTTTGAATGTAAGTGGAAACAATATCTCGGAAATTTCACCCAAAGTAAAGGGCTTAAAAAATGTAGTCAGCATGAATCTGGCCAACAATAATTTAAAAGATATTCCTGTAGAAATCAAACAGCTGAAAAACCTGAAAACTTTGATTCTTACAGGAAATCCTATAGAAAAATCTAAAATTGAAAATTTAAAAACCTTACTGCCGGAAACTCAGATCTATTTCTAGAACTATCCGCCAACACGTTTGGTTTTATATCCCATTTCTTTAAGGATATTCATTATTTTATCACGGTTATCCCCTTGAATGATAATCGTTCCATCCTTCTCAGAACCGCCTATACCCAAGGTGGTTTTTATTTTCTTTGAGATTTTTTTCAAATCCTCCTCACTGCCTTCCCAACCTTCAACAATTGTGACAGGCTTACCATTTCTTCCTTTTTTCTCAAACTTGCACACCAAAGGCTCTTTCTGCTTGAATTGTTCTTCAGGCATCTCAAAATCCTGCTCTTCATGATCAGGAAAAAGATTCTTCAATTGATCTCGTAAATCCATAAAGCAAAATTAAAAAGATTTAC
>JASLCD010000317.1 GCA_030146295.1 Chryseobacterium sp. | reverse complement strand
TATATTAAGGTTGAATATTATTGTCAACAAATTTAATTTTTTTTTCAAGATTCACAACACTCTATTTCAACATTGTTAAAAATTAAATAATAATGTTTCGTAATATTATTAAATTGATAATTTATGTTCAAATTTTATTAAAAATGAAATGTTATGTATGAAATAATGCAATATTAAGAAATCATTAAATCTTAAATTGCGATAAATTGCCTCCCGGAAAATGATTTTACTTTCCCTAAAAGTTCTAATTCCAAAATTATTGGTAAAATTTTGTGGGTAGGAACCTCAACTTTCTGCGACAGATCATCCAGAGAAATCTGCGGTTGGTCTTTAATAGATTGATATATTGAATTCTGATTATCAGACAATTGTACTGTAGTCTCGCTATAAGGAAATAACTCTTCAATTTTTTCTTTAGGACCATTAAATCCCAGCATGCTGATAAGGTCCTTTAAGGTAGAAATAGCTGTTGCTTTATTGTGGAAAATCAACTGATTACATCCCTGGCTGCAGAGATCTGTAATTTTCCCAGGGAGAGCAAAAACATCACGGTTATAATCATTGGCAAAAGAAGCCGTACTTACAGATCCGCCTCCAAATCCGGTTTCCACCACAATGGTTGCGGGAGACATTCCTGCCACAATTCTGTTTCTCTGAATAAAGTTTTCCCGATCTGGCTTTTTGGAAGAGCTAAATTCTGTGATTAATGCTCCTCCTTCCTGAAGAATTTTCTCAGAAAGCTTCCTGTTTTTTGCCGGATATAAATATTGAAAACCATGTGCAAGGACGGCTACAGTAGGCTTCTGATGACGAATAGACTGCTCGTGAACCTCTTTGTCAACTCCCAGAGCAAGGCCGCTTACAGAGATATATGCTGAAGATTGAGAAGCTGCAAAAAAGTCCTCAATAAACTGCCGGCCATACACCGTCATATTTCTGGTCCCAACAATACTTACTTTTGAAACAGAATCCTCAACAGTTCCTCTTTGATAAAGAATAGCAGGAGCATCATTGCATTCATTAAGAAGAGAAGGGGTCTCACCAAGATGTCTCAGTCTGATTTGGATATTATTCTTTTCGCAAAAATTTAATTCTTCTTCTGCGAATTTCAAATGATCTTTATTCCCAATGTCTGAAACTGTTTTTTGTCCTATTCCTTCCTGTTTTTTATATTCTTTCTTTGCTCTTTTCCATGCTTCCTGAGCACTTCCAAAAGTACGGACAAGTTTATGAAAATGAATGTCGCCAATCTGGCTGCACTCGCGGAGGGCGATGGCATATAGGTATTCTTCGGAAATCATGTGTGTTTTTTTTCAAATGTAGTGAAATAAGTTTTATCTCTTCCTCAATTCATCCAAATGATCCCAGATATCATCTCTTTTTTTATAGGGAAGTTCCATAAAGTCTTCCGGATGGTTTTCCTTGTATTCCTGCCACAGTTTATCATCTTTTTCACTATAATAATTAGGGAATTCCCAAATGAATTTTTTCTTTTTTTCTCCAATATTTTTAAAAGCAAACGCAATAATACTTCCTACTATCGCTCCGGAAAGATGCGCCTGCCACGAAATTTTACTTGGCTCCTGCATAGTATAGAACAGCTCTTCCGGAAGCATTCCCCAGACTAAGCTTCCATAATACAGCACAACAAGCATTGAAATGGTCAGAAGTTTTGTATTCCATTTGAATACCCCGCTGAAAAAAAGAAAAAAAGCGAGAACATAGACTACACCACTGGCTCCTATTGTACAGGTATACATATATTCGCCGGAGAGAATATCAATAGGCGGAAGGAGCCATACCAAAAGTCCTGTTGCGAGCCAGCCGATAACGAAGACTTTATTTGCTACCACAGGGTAAAACTGATAGAGTAAAAACATAAGTGCAGCTATCGGAATAGAGTTGCCGATAATGTGCTCCATATTTCCATGCAAAAGAGGAGAAGTAACTATACCGAGCAGCCCTTCAGGCAAAAGAGGGATGATCGCTCCAAAGCAGCTTTGAAAAAAGCCCTGCGTTTGTAAAAAATACCCGAACCACATTGCAGAAAGCATCAGCAAAGGGTATATAATCGCTCTTTTGGAAATTGCATTTTTAAACATGAGGATTTTACGTCAAATCAAAAGCCAATGATAAATTTCGGAAAATTTGGCGATGAATCAATTTCTACCTTCCTGATTTTAAGACAAAAGGTTTCAAATTTATTTTTTAAACTTATTATTTTGGCATTGATTTTATAGAGATATCTTATTGTTAGGCAATTAAACTTTATGAATTAGCATTCTTTAAAGCTGAATTGACCTTTTAAAAAAAATTATATTAATACTTTTGCAGTGAAAATTATTTGAGTAATGAAGAAGTTTTTATTGATTCTTTCCTTTTTTATGGGGATTTATGCAAGTGCACAAGAAGAATTGAAGAAAGATTCTGTTGTGGTTGACACAGTAAAATACTGGTCAGTGATAGGAAAAAACACATTAATGATCAATCAGGCTGCCTTTTCAAACTGGGTAGGAGGTGGAGCCAACAATGTAGGATGGCTTGCCGGGATCAATTACAACCTTACGTATGAAAAAGACAAAGATCTCTGGGAAAATATCATTATCCTGGGCTATGGACAGAATGATACCAAGGGATTGGGAATCAGGAAAACTCAGGATGTTATCAATGTTTCTACCAATTACGGGCGAAAATTCTCGAAAAGCTGGTATTTTTCTTTAGGAGCAGGTTTACAATCGCAGTTTGCGGCAGGATATGAAGACGGAAACAATCCTGAAGCTAAAAAGATTTCCAACTTTATGGCTCCAGGTTACCTGAACGTCGGGATGGGTATCACGTACAGACCGGATGATAATCTGACGGTAACTTTACGTCCTACCAACGCCAGATGGACCTTTGTCCTGGACAAAGATCTTCAGACGGCTGGAAGCTATGGTTTGAAAAGTGATGGTGATTCTTCTTTATTGCAGTTCGGTTTCCTGGGAACGGCTATTTACAAGCTGAAAATAATGGAAGATATTTACTTGACGAATACTGCTTCAGTCTTCTCAAATTATCTTGACCGTCCGGACAGACTGGTTCTGGCTTATGGGGCACTATTGAACCTGAAAGTGAACAAGTATATTTCATCCAATGTGACTGTAGATTTATTATATGATCATAATCAGATTGAAAAAACACAGCTGAAGCAAACCCTTGGAATCGGGTTCGCTTATACCATTGATAACGGTGTGAAACGTTCTGAACGTAAAGACAGTCAATGGTGGATCAAAAAATAGTATAGACGACATCAATCCAATAGAAAAACACTTCAGAAATGAGGTGTTTTTTTTGTTTTAAAATACTGTCGTTTTAAGTTGTTTTAAGTTTGGTAGGTGATGTCGGGTTGTTTAAATGGTTTGTTTTCATTGTGTTATAGGTGAAAATTCAATGATGTTAAATTCATTTTAAAGTGAATTTTATTTAGGCGTAGATTATTATTTATACATTTGTAATAAATCATTATTATGAAAAAACTTTTATTGATCAGTTCCATTTCTTTTGGAGCGATTGCTTTGGCACAGGAAACTAAAACAGCTGCTCCGGCTGCGGACACCGTTAAAGCCTGGTCTATTCAGGGACAAAATACATTAATGCTTAATCAGGCTGCCTTTTCAAACTGGGTAGGAGGAGGAGCCAACAACGTGGGATGGCTTGCCGGTGTCAATTATAACCTGACATATGAAAAAGGGAAAGATCTTTGGGAAAATATCATTATTCTGGGGTACGGACAGAATAATACCCAGGGGACAGGAGTGAGAAAAACTCAGGACGTGATCAACCTTTCTACAAATTACGGTAGAAAATTTGCCGAAAGCTGGTATTTCTCAGCGGGTGCAGGCCTTCAGACTCAGTTTGCTCCGGGATATGAAGACGGCAATAATCCTGATGCTAAAAAGATTTCCAATTTCATGGCCCCGGGATATCTGAATGTAGGGGCAGGGGTTACTTACCGTCCTAATGATAATTTGACAGTCACTTTACGTCCGGCTAACGCAAGATGGACTTTTGTTTTAGATAAGGATCTTCAAACGGCAGGAACATATGGCCTTAAAAATGATGGTGATTCATCACTTTTCCAGTTCGGTTTCCTTGGAACAGCTATCTATAAGATCAAAATCATGGAGAATATCAATCTGACCAATACAGCATCTGTATTCTCAAATTATCTGGATCATCCGGATAGATTGGTGTTGGCTTATGGAGCGATCCTGAATATGAAAATCAATAAATATATTTCATCCAATATTACCCTCGATCTGCTGTATGATCACAACCAGATCTGGAAAACACAGTTGAAGCAGACATTGGGAGTAGGATTGGCCTATAATTTTGATAACGGTAAAAAACGTTCAGACAATAAAGATAACCAGGGCTGGTTAAAGAAATAAAACTGAAATTTCCTGTAAGAAATAAAAAAAGCACTTCAAAAAGAAGTGCTTTTGCGTATCAATATATATAAGTCTTAGAATTCTATATCTACTCCTAGTTTCTCTGCCAATAGCTTTGAAATTTTCTCTTTTAGAGGCTCTATATCAATGTTCTGCATGGCATCATTTGCGAAAGCATATAACAGTAGTGCCTGAGCTTCTTTTTTAGAGATTCCTCTTGCTCTCAGGTAGAACAAAGCATCTTCGTTCAGCTGGCCTACGGTACATCCGTGAGAACATTTTACATCATCTGCAAAAATCTCCAACTGAGGTTTTGTATCAATGCTTGCCCCTTCACTTAGTAAAACGTTGTTGTTTTGCTGGTAAGCATTTGTTTTCTGAGCAATTTTATCTACAAAAACTTTTCCGTTGAAAACTCCGTGGGCATTGCCATCGAAGATTCCTTTATAATTCTGATAACTTTCACAATTCGGGAAGTTATGGTGAACTGCCGTATGATGGTCTACCAGCTGATCTTTCCCGATGATTGTGATTCCGTTCATGAATGAATTGATGTTTGATCCATTATGAATAAAATCAAGGTTGTTTCTTACCAGTTTACCTCCGAAAGAGAAAGTATTTACAGTGGTTAAGCTGTCTTTTTCCTGTCTTGCGAACGTATTGTCGATAAGATATGTTGTGTTGTTATCATTCTGAAGCTTATGCCAGTCTGCTTTTGCATTAGGGTAGGTAAAGATCTCCGTTACAGAGTTTGTCAATACATAAGTGCTGTCAAAATTATGGTGGCTTTCAATCACCTCCACTTTTGCACCTTCTTCTACGATCAAAAGATTTCTTGTATTGTAGAATGTATTTTCCTCCTGGTTCTGAGAAATGTAAAAAACGTGGATTGGTTTTTCAATCACTACATTTTTAGGAACCTTCAAAAAGAAACCGTATTTACAGTAAGCCAGGTTTAAGTTGGTAAAAGCCTGTTCTTTAGAAGCGATGCTGTTGAAATACTTTTCAAAAACTTCTTTATGCTTCTCATCATTCAGGGCATAGTTGAAGGAAAGGAACTCTACATTTTCAATAGAAACTTTTGAAAGCTCCTTGTGAAGTTTACCGTTTACAAAAACAATCCAATCAAAATTTTCCTCTCCAAGGTGCAGTTCATCAAACTGCTCTTTGGTGATATTATGGCTCTCTTTCGGGAAGAAGTTGTAGCTTTTTTCCGTGATTTCCTTTAGATTGGTATATTTATATTCTTCGTCTTTTTTTGTCGGAAAACCAACATTTTGAAATCTTTGAAGCGCTGCTTTTCTGCTATCATCCAGAAACCTGTGACGAAGACTCTCCAAAAATTCATTATGGTTCTCTATAATTTGTTCTTTTAATGCCATTACTGGTATATCTGTGGTTTGCACCATTTTTTCTTTTTATTTTTAACTAAAATATTGTTATTCCGAGGAATAGGGAACCCAATTTTTAATATTAGAGATTCTTCTTTTTCATGATTTCATGAATGATTGTGAAAAGTTGTAATCTCTGAAATAATATATTTTCTTCTTAGTTAAGAAGCCAGTCGTAACCTTTTTCTTCAAGTTCTAATGCTAAAGATTTATCACCGGTTTTGATGATTTTTCCATCTGCTAAAACATGAACAAAGTCAGGTTGGATATAGTTAAGCAATCTCTGATAGTGAGTAATCAAAAGAACTGCATTTCCTTCATTTTTAAAGTGATTTACCCCATCTGCTACGATTCTTAAAGCATCGATGTCCAGTCCGGAATCAGTCTCATCAAGAATAGCCAGTTTAGGATTAAGCATCATCATCTGGAAGATCTCGTTTCTTTTCTTTTCACCTCCGGAGAATCCCTCGTTCAGTGATCTTGAAAGGAAATCTTTTTTGATACCCAGTTTTTCAGATTTTTCACGGATTAATGCAAGCATTTCTTTTGCAGGCATTTCTTCCAATCCGTTTGCTTTTCTTGTTTCGTTTAAGGCAGCTTTAATAAAGTTCGTTACAGAAACTCCCGGAATTTCCACTGGATACTGGAAAGAAAGGAAAATTCCTTTGTGAGCTCTATCTTCAGGAGCATCTTCACTGATATCTTCTCCCTGGAAAAGAATCTCTCCACCAGTCACTTCGTAATCTTCTTTTCCGGCGATTACAGAAGAAAGGGTAGATTTCCCGGCTCCGTTCGGCCCCATGATAGCGTGAACTTCACCTGGCTTTATTTCAAGATTAATACCTTTTAATATTTCTGCGCCATCTTCAATTTTGGCGTGAAGGTCTTTAATTTGTAACATTCTTGCTA
>JASLCD010000270.1 GCA_030146295.1 Chryseobacterium sp. | reverse complement strand
ATAAATTTCATAATTCACAGCGTCTGAAATTCCTGAGATATTCAGAACATCAGATGCCGGGTTGGGATAGATTTCAGGTTTTACAGACTTTCCTGACTCCCTCACCCCAAGGGTTGAATCGATAAAATCAACTCCATAATCTTCCACTTCTCCATACATGAATGTGCCACAGGCATCGGTAGGAGCTGTTTGACGGGACATTATCCGCATGGTAACACCACATCCTCCAATAACATAACTTGGAAGCACAGGAAAACTTGGAATCGTAAATACTGATGTTGCAGGCGCTGCCTGAGTAACATTATTGGCAACCATCACTCGTTCAGTGGATTCAAAAATACCGTTACCATTAATATCAATCCATGCCGTTACTGTTATTGTGCCCGGAACTCCGGTCCAGGTATTGGTTACTGAAAGCTTATTTGCTGTACTTCCTACAAAAAACTTTACTCTACGGCTTATATCGCTTCTGTAATCCGTATAATTAGAAGATCCGGAATTGCTGATCATTGGAGCAACAACTCCGGTAGAATTGACTGTCACATTGGAAATATGCATCATAGTGGTATCTGTGGCTGCACTTGTACAGTAATTAAGCGTTGTTGTAAAAAATACAGGATTGCTCCATACTCCCTGAGTAGTGCATACTTTAGCTACCTGTACTTCATACACTGTGCACGGCAGCAGATTTGTAATAGTAAATGAATTTTGACCGGATACAGGAGTCACTACCATCCAGGCAATAGTTCCAGGTAATCTATACCTGATTACATTATTGGGAGTATCAGGATCAGCAGTCCAGGTAACAGTTCCGGAGGTAAGAGTTGTAGTAGACACCTGAACTCCAGTCGGAGCATTTGTATCACAGTAAAATAAAGGATTTGATTCCTCTTCTATTTTGTTGTTTGCCTGAAGGCTGGAAATCCCCAAAATAAAAGAGAATACATAAAGTAGTTTTTTGGTCATGTTTATTAGTTTTAAAATTTCCTTGAAAAATAGGTATTTTTTAGAATAAACTCAATATTCACCCTGCGTATTATTAAGTTTTTTAATAAATTTGAAAAAATAGATAGAAAAAAAACATTCTTATATAGAATATATTTACTCTTTACAATATGACCAGAAACTTTTCTATTCTTTGGATTTTTTATAAAAAAATACTACTCCCTGCTTTACTTTTTTCATTACTCATTTCTTTTTTGCTTCCCTTCGGATTTGAGACATTTGGATTAAGTTTTCTTCTAATTTTACCTGTCCTTCACTACTTTATTTATGAATTAAGGTTTAAAAATGAATATTACTTCTATGCCAATTTAGGTTTTTCAAGAATCTTTCTTTGGAGCGGAACTGTTTTATTAAGTCTCATTGTAAAATTCATAGCCTTATTCTTATGAGTAAACTTCATATTGACTCTGTAACAAAATCATTCAATGGAAAAAAAATTCTGCAGGATATTTATATTGGGTGCGAAACTGGTCAAATCGTAGGATTATTAGGCAGAAACGGAAGTGGGAAATCGACTTTATTAAAAATTATTTTCGGAGTTATCGGCAGTGATTCTCAATTTATCCGATGTCATGATAAAGTTTTGAAAAATATATCAGACCGAAAGAACAAAATTTCCTATTTACCGCAGAACCTTTTTTTACCTAAATATGAAACCGTCAAAAGATTGATTTCTCATTTCTGTACTAAAGAAAACGCATCTCTCCTATTTTCCTCAGCACTCATAAGTCCATTTCTTAATGAAAAACCCAAGAATCTGTCCAAAGGTGAGCAAAGACTTATTGAAACTTTGATGATCATACATTCTGAGGCAGACTTTATTTTACTGGACGAGCCATTTCATAGTATTTCTCCTAAAGTTTGTGAAGAATTAAAAAAGACAATCCTCCAACAGTCGAAGTATAAAGGTATTATCATTTCGGATCATAATTACCGAGATGTTCTGGACATTTCGCACCAATTGTATCTTCTTTCTGACGGTTATCTGAAACCAATACAAGATTTAAAAGAACTGCAACAGTATAATTATCTTCCGAAAAGCATTTAATTTATATATTTGGGGGATCAAAAAATTTTCATGATGACTTTCATAAACAAAGCATTCTATTTATCCGCTTTCAGTATTTTCTCTTTAGTCTTTGTAAAAGGGCAGAATAAAGTTCCTTTCGGGGTTGTAAAAGCTGAAGAAGGATATGCCAATGTACGTGTACATAAAGACAATTACAGAAAAATCGTAGATAAAATCCGTATGCGTAAGGGTGATGTATTTGTTTATGTAAAACCGGCTCCCGGAGAAACGGAATGGATATGGATCAAATACCCTGAAAAACAGGATGACGACAAACCATTTGTACGTTATGAAACTCTTGACAAAGAAGGAATGGTGAATAAAGATCGTATTGCTTACATTGACCAGCTTCCGGCCTATACTCCTTCCAAGTCTAAAAACGGGAGATCACTTATTTTCACAGATAATTCGGACCCTAAGATTCCTACAGCCCAGAGAAGCAAAGTTGTGATTGATGTCTACCCTTCTAATGCCGGCTATCGTAAAAAGGAGAAAGATGCAGAGGGAAAACTTCTTACGATTGATAAAGTAAAACCATGGGGAATTGGCAATGATCTTCCTGAGGGGATGACCGAGATCAAGTCCATCCGTGTACAGCAGCCCGGAAGAGGTTCTGTTTTTGTAAGAGAAGCCATCAAAAATATGTTCCAGCCTACCATGGATTTTGAAAATGTTGGTGTCACTTCTTTAGACAATGACAACATTTTCCTTTACATGATCAATGGTTCAGGAGAAAACAGATATACCACACTATGGACAATCAAAAAAGGAAGAGTGATCAGCCAGATTATTTATCATAATCCGGAATAAATTCATTATTTTTGCACCCGAAAAGTTTAACGCTTATTCATCACAGAAATTGGTTCTGCATCACTGCAGATTAAAAGGGAACCGTGTGAAAATCACGGACTGTCGCGCAACTGTAAGTAACTGAAATCTTTATCAAAGATCCACTGTGCGAGGCATGGGAAGGAGATAATAGAGGTTACAAGTCAGGAGACCTGCCATTTTCTTAAACAAGAAACTTTCGCGATTTGAAGTTGTATTGATCCGATGAATTGTTTCAGGAATTCCCGAATTTCCTGTTATTATTCTGTTGTTTGATATTATTTCATTTCGCTTTAATTAATAATGAAATATGACTACAGAAGAAAGAATTGAAGCATCCGAAACCAGAATCTTTAAGGCGGTTTTCCCTAACACAACCAATCATTACGATACCCTTTTTGGTGGTACGGCCATGCAGCTGATGGACGAAGTAGCTTTTATTACAGCGACCCGATTTGCCAGAAAAAGAGTGGTAACCGTAAGCAGTGACAAGATCGATTTCAAAAAACCTATTCCTGCCGGAACAATTGTTGAGTTGATCGGGAAAGTTTCATACGTAGGAAAAACCAGTATGAAAGTAAATGTTGAGATCTATACCGAGCAGATGTATTCCTATGAGAGAGAAAAAGCCATCGTAGGTGATTTTACTTTTGTAGCAATTGATGAATTCAAGAAGCCAATCCAGATACTATAAATAATAAGTTTCGGGCGTCCTATGGCCGCCCGAAACTTATTTCCTTAAAAACATCATACAACATCTCCGATTGATAGGATTTCATTGCTTTTTTATTTAATTTTAGCCGGGCAGGATAATAACAGCATGCAAGTATTTACTCCCACTAAAAACTATAGAAGACCAGTATTCCATGAAAAAGATTATTTTCATCATTACACTTATCCTTTCCATTTCAGGAACAGCGCAGAAAAATATTAAAATCGAACTTTCGGAAAGCTATGAATTGGGAAATATCATTTTAGCACTTACAGAATATGGGCGAACAGATCCTTATGATGTTCAGAAGACTCCTCCTTATTATGATGAGATCATCAATTATTTTGCCCCTGTAAAAGACCATCCTTTATTAAAAAAAGTAAACTATTCGAGAAAAGACTGGAAAAAATTTCTGGGTTTCCGGACAGATTTTTATGCTTTTTCATTTGATGACCAGGGAACACTCAAAAGAGATTTTCCTTTCAATTCATTTGGGCCTAAAGAAGTTGATGAAAATATTGAGCTGATCAACGATTTTGTAAAGAAATCGAATTACAGAGCTTTTTATAAAAATCATCAGCAGTTCTACAATACCATCATCTCCAATTATAAAGAATATTATTACATCAACGACACCTATGCCTTTCTGGATAACATAGCAGAAAGACCAGCCTATGAAGGGGATAAAAATTATGTTATAGCTATTTCTCCTTTGGTAGGCGGACAAAATTGCCACAGAGATATTAGCAGTTCATTGACTGTTGACTTTCCCAACATTGGAGACGATCTTATTCTTGGGAATTTAAAGGGGAATCTGGCAAGAAGAATCCTTGATAACCATACTGTATTTTCAGAGATTGATCATGGCTATGTAAATCCAATTTCGGACCGGTATTCAAAAGAGATAACGGAAAGCTTTAACCTGGCCAACTGGGACAAAAAATCAGGATATCCGGGCATCAATTCATTTAATGAATATATGACATGGGCCGTTTACGACTTATTTATCAAAGAAAAATTTCCAAAAGAAAAAACAGACAGCCTTTCTGCCATCTATCACAAGGTGAACATCCGACGCGGGTTTATTGCACAGAATATATTTTCGGAAAAGCTGATAGCACTTTACAAAAAGCATAAAAGTCTGGACAAATTGTACCCTCCGCTGTTACAATGGACCAAAAAAGCAGGGAAGAAAATTTCCCAGCCGTCTGTTGTGAATACCAACAACAAAGACTTTGAGAAAGTGGATCTCAATAATATCATTGTACAATTCACAGAGCCTATGAAAAAAACCGCTACTCTTCAGCTGAGATTATTTGAATATATAGACGGAAAAGAAACCGGCAATACAAATATTATTGTGAAAAATCCGGTTTGGTCTAAGGATGGAAAGCAGGTAACATTTAAACTGGAAACTACTTATAAGAATTTTGAAATGAGATTTTATATCTGGAACAGTATGGCTGGATTTTATTCGCAGCAGGGAATTTTATTAAATCCTGATAACTACTTATTAATGAAATCATAAAGACTTTTCAGACACAAAAAAAGACACTGCTCAGCTATTGAACAGTGTCTTTTGTTTTTAGTAATTATTTTACAACTTTTTCAGTTTCCAGGCTTTTGCTCAGCAGCAGTTCAAAAGCTTCTCCCATTTCATCCGATGCTCTGCTGATTGCATTTTCAAGCATATTTCGGATTTGTCTTTCTGTAACTCCGGCTTCCGTCCAGCTTTTTCCTGAAGTATGAGAATTTAAGATAAATGGCATAATTCTGTCAATCCCACAGGCAAAAACAGCATCAGGGGTTTTCTCCTCTTCAAACTCAATCCACAGATTGAAAAACTCTGTACGTAAAGGTTCATCCAGAATTCCGAAAATCTTTTGGGCAGATGCTTTCTCTCTGTCAAACTTTCCTACCATTGCTTTTTCATCAAAAATAAAGGTATCACCGGCTTCTATCTCCACAAGATCATGAATAGAAAGCATTCTTATCACTCTCAACAAATCAATATCTGCACGGTTTTTAGCATACGGATAAAGGATCTGTGCCAGAATGATAATCTGCCAGGAATGTTCCGCGGTATTCTCTCTTCGGGAATCATCAGCATTATAATTTCTTCGCTGTACATTTTTCAAGGCATCTACTGCCAGGATAAAGTCAATTTCTTTCTGAATTTTCATCTTACTTTTTATTTCTGTTTATTGATCTGCCGGATATACCTTTGTTCTGATAATCCATTTATTACTCTTTTCTTTGGTGATTATCTTTACATGATCCTCAGATGATTTAAACATTTTTTTCCTAACAAAAATACGAATCATACTACCGATGTCAAAATCTCCGTCTTCATTATCTGCCACAATTCATCTCAGTAATTCTTTACAAAAGAATATGATCTCTAAGAAGCTGTTTCCCGCTATCCGCTCATACTCCTCGCTCCTGGCTTTTCTCCTGGCATGCTGTGGGGTAACCGCTTCTATCGGGGCTGTACTATAAATCATGAGTAATGAGTAATGAGTAATGAGTAATGAGTAATGAGTAATGGGTAATAAACAATCACAATGAAACTATTCTGTAAATGATCATTTTTCTTCTTCTTTTATTTCAATCTTATTAAAAATTCAAAGATTTTTTGATCATTTTTCGCCTCAATTCATTTTTATTAAAATTTAGCTTAAAAATTATTCAGCTGATTATCAGTTTGTTAAATTATTAATTTTAAAAATTTCACTACTTTGTATTGCATAATACCATTTTATTTACATATCTTTGTAATGTAAAATT
>JASLCD010000266.1 GCA_030146295.1 Chryseobacterium sp. | reverse complement strand
GTAAAAAAAGATTAAATTTGCCCATTCAAAAAGATATCAGAATTAATGGATACTATATTTACACTATTGATGGTTCTTGTTATGGTTGCCAGCGTTTTATTGGTAATTATCGTTATGGCACAAAATCCAAAAGGAGGAGGCCTTTCCAGTACATTCGGAGGTGCATCATCTGCACAGTTTGGAGTACAGAGAACCAATGATTTCATGGAAAAAGCAACATGGACTCTGGGCGGAACTATCATCGTTCTTATCCTTTTAAGCGTTGTTATTACAGGTAAGCCTTCTCAGGTAGCTCCTGCACAGAAACAACCAGCGAAGAAAGAAGCTCCTGCAAAACAGTCAGCTCCTGCTTCTTCTACAACAACTCCGGCACAAGCTCCTGCTGCACCGGCGAAATAAGAAGAATACCATCTTATATAAAACAAAAGCAACTCAAATTGAGTTGCTTTTTTATTTTAACTTGATCTTTTCAATCTGATACCGGAGCTTCAACCCTGCCTTTAAAAATGAGTATTGTACAGGCTTTGATTCTTTATAATATTTATCAATAAAGATCTGCATGGCCCCATAAAATCTATTGAGATAGACTTCATCCCTGATTGTGCTCTCTCCTTTATGATGAAGAATGGAAGCTTTCCCATAATAGAAGTTTTTGTAGCCGTTTCTTAAGAACGTATAGCACAGGTCAATATCTTCACCATACATAAAGTAAGCTTCATCCAACCCTCCTATTTTTTCGTAAACGTCTTTTTTAGCCAATAAAAAAGCACCTGTCATAACTTCTATTTCAGCAACTTCATTTTCGTCAATATCATTCCTGTAATAAGACTTCGAGTTATTATTTTTAAAATTGGTAAAAAGCTTTTCAAAAGAATTAAACATATCCGGCACCGAACGCTTGCTTTCAGGCAGAAAATTTCCTTGTGCATCATGCATTCTTACTCCAAGACATCCAAAAGAAGGTTGAGCATCTGCAAAATCCAGAAGTTCTTTCATGTAAAATCCTTCAAATTCTGTATCAGGATTCAACAGCAATATATATTCTCCTTTTGCAGTCTTAATCGCCTGATTATTTGCTTTTGAAAAACCTCCATTGGTTTCAGATGATATAAAATGTACGTCCGGGAATTCGGGAATAAGATCTCCCCAGGAATTGTCTGTAGAAGCATTATCAATGACAACCACTTCATAGTCTATCTCTTGTATGTATTTCTGAAGTGACAAAAGACAGCTTCTGAGCAATTGGGTAACATTATAATTAACAATAATAACGGACAGCTTCATATTAATCCTTTTCGTTATACGGCAATCTGTTGATAATGGATCTTCCTAAAGATATTTCATCAGCATATTCCAGTTCGTCCCCAACTGAAATTCCTCTTGCAATGCTGGAAAAATTCACATTAAAACTTTTAAATTTCTTATAAATGTAATAGGCTGTTGTATCTCCTTCCATGGTAGCGCTCAATGCGAAAATAAATTCCTTCACTTTACCATCATTAAGTTTCTTTTCAATACTCGGAATATTTAACTGGCTGGGTCCTACTCCTTCCATAGGAGATATTTTTCCTCCAAGGATCAGATATTTCCCGGTATATTTCCCGGTATTCTCAATAGCAATTACATCCCGAACATCTTCAACGATGCAGATCAATTCGCCATTTCTTTTTTCATTGCTGCATATCTCACAGATGTCAAAATCCGAAAAATTATGACATTCTTTACAGTATTTTATTTCGTTGACAAGATTAATCAGGGAATTTCCAAGACTTACAGCTCTGGAATTGGGCTGCTTCAATAAATGCAGTGCTAATCTCAAAGCCGTTTTTCTTCCAATCCCAGGCAATCCCGAAATCTCGTCTACCGCTTTGGCTAATACTTTACTTGGGTAATCCATAGGTACAAAAATAAGGATTAAAGTTGATAATTAATAGTAAATATTGAATCGTCGGTTCGCTTCGCTTGTGAATTTTTACAAAGTATAATAAATTTTTTAACACTGAGTACGCTAAGATGTCTAAAGGTTAAAAAAATGATCGCAAAGGCTTTTCACTCAGTAATAGGAAAACTTATATCTCAGCTGAACGAAGTGTCCTAGCGAATAAAATGTATAAAAACAGCAAACAAACTTGCGAACTCAGCCTTTAATTTTATCTTCCACAAAAATCACCTTATAAATTTCCGACGAATTAATGTCTCAAAATGATATTTTAAATTTTCTCCCATATCCGAGAACTCTAAAAAAACCTTTATATTTGCGGCTTAAATAAAATATGAAAAAAATAGACTAACATGGTACTTAACAATCTTAATTATCCTCTGGATTTCAAATTCAAAATCACTACTTTAGCAAGTGACTTCAACATTACTGACAAAAATGGGAATTATGTGGCGTATGTTCGTCAGAAAATGTTTAAGTTGAAAGAAGATGTTATCGTTTTTAATGATGAGAGCAAGTCTAAAGAACTTTTCAGAATCAGAGCAAATCAATGGATTGATTTCAACGCTTCCTATTCTTTAAATGATCTTATCGACAACAAAAATTTCGGAAGACTCGCGAGAAAAGGAATGCGTTCTATCTGGAAAGCAAGTTATGATATTCTGGATGCTCACGATAAGCCTAAATTTAAAATCCAGGAAGACAGTGCATGGGTAAGATTCTGGGACAGCTTTGTGGGAGAACTTCCTATCATCGGAATGTTCACAGGATATTTCCTTAATCCATCTTATACGGTAACCGGTATTGATGGAAAGGCTTATTTTAAGCTTAAAAAAATGCCTTCATTCTTTGGAAGAAGATTCCAGCTTGACAGACTGATCGATATTGATGATGAGGAAGAAAGTTTGGTAATCCTTTCTCTATTGATGATGACACTTCTTGAAAGAGCAAGAGGATAAACAAATAATAAAACCACAAACACATGAAATATTTAATCATTTTATTTTCAGCATTTCTATTGACAGCCTGCAAAAAGGAAAAAGAAACGGTTTCAACTTCTGCTTCTGCAGATTCTTCACATATTGCTAAAGATTCTGCTTCAACAGGTACTTCTTCAGGCAATATTTTGGTAGGAACTATTCCGTTTCCAAAAGAAATCAAAGAATGCTCCTGCTATTTTGCCATCAGCAAAGCTGATTTTGAAAATGAAAGATACATCTACGCAGATGACGCCGGAAAAACAGCTTATATGATGCTGGATGGTAAAAGACTGGCTCTGAATCTTATCTCATCAAGTGATATGGAAGTAGATGAATTACTGACCAAGGAAATAGAAAATGATAATTATAAAATTTCTGTGAAAGGTAAAAAAATAAAAGGAGAAGAAGCTTTACTGTTTGAAGGTACTCTGACTATTGAAAAACCTGATGGCACCAGCTTTACGACTCCGATCTATGGAGAATGCGGATGCTGATAAAGTGAAAATCGCAAAACAGCAAAAGGACGAAATAGTATAAGGTAAAAAAAGAGATTTACGATTTTACTTCTTATCCATTCTACCCTTTAGCCATGATAAAAATGCTTCTGTATCCCACAGAAGCATTTTTTATTTCGTAAATTTGAGAAAAATAAA
>JASLCD010000263.1 GCA_030146295.1 Chryseobacterium sp. | reverse complement strand
TTAAATTTTAGGTGTGCAAATTTAGTTAAAAAAATTGAATACTAGCAAATTAGTGGCAAAATATTTTATTCAAATCGTTGAGCTTTTAATGTATATGCTATATTAAGGCAGGGTTATTATAATTTAACAATAAAATAATCTAGCGGTATAAAGGTACAAAAAAATAATGAACAAAATTTAATAAATGCCGTTAGCAATAGGTTCTACAGGGTTTTTCTTATAGTACATGAAGTGTCCATCAGCCCGGCCCAGTCTCTATTGTTATCCGTAATTTTTAATTTTAATTCTGAAATAAGAATTTTTATAAACTGGAATTGTAATATCCGTTTTCTACACAAAAGCGGATAAGGTGAAGTTTGGTTTTCAGCCCCAGCTTTTCTGTAAGCCGGTTGATATAAGTGTCGATTGTTCTTGTACTCAGGTTAAGTTTTTCTGCAATTTCTTTATTACTGAACCCTTCATAGCAGAATCTCATCAGCTGTATTTCTGAAGGAGAAAGCTCTTCCTGTCCCTTTTTCTGTCTGTCCATATATTCCTGTACCGCCAGTGGCTGCTGCTCCCATTCCTTGGAATACGTTTGATAATCAAAATCTTCAGAAGCAATACTTCCTTTAATAATATCTTTTATAATAGTGCTTTTCTTCTGGCAGTAATAGATATTGGGAATTTTTGAAAGAATTTCAGCCATGTCTTCCTGATAAGTTCCGGAATAGGTGATGATAGGAGTTTCTGTGTTGTTTTTCCGGATGTATTTGATTGCTTCAATTCCGCTTAAAACTGGCATAAAGAGCTCTATAATGAAGACATCTTCCTGTCTTCTGTAGATTCTGTTTACCAGCTCGTGTCCATTGTTACAGTCATTCAGAAGCATATAGAAAGGATTCTCCATGAGAGTTTTGATCATTATTTTTTTAAAATAAAAATCACTGTCAGCAATAGAAAAACGTACGGTATTAGATAATATTTTACTCATTCTTAATATCGATTTGGCGAATGATATTTAAAATTTAGAGGTCTAATTTATGAAAAACTTATCAAAGTGAAAATTAATATTATTTTAATCAGGGTTTTCACGAATCAGCTCTGGGGAAATTACGTATTGTGCATAAATTTTTTTTTTTATATTTTCACAGGCCAAACAAATCGCAAATTATGTCTTCTAACAGGGAAAAAAAATTAAACAAATCTGACGTCAGAATAGGCATTTGGAAGTTTATTCTGTCTTTCGTCGTTTTGTCGGTTGTAACTTTTACGTGCTTATTTCTCTTTTTTAAGAGTTATGATATACAGCGTGAGGGGATCAGCCGGGAAGCTGAAGCCTATAAAGAACTGATGCTTCGGAGCGACGTACTGAAAGATCACATTGATGATATTTATGACAAAATGAACCAGCTTAGTATCAATAAGGTGGAGAATGAGCTGTTCCTGAGAACCAGCATTATGGATAACGTGAGAGATGCCAAAAATATTATGGGCAAAGACAGTGCAGAGAGCTTTAAGCACTATGCTATACTGATGAAGCAGATCGTTCCTATGATGACTTTGAAGGCTAAGATCATTGAAGTGGAATATAAGAAGAAAACCGTTTTAAGAGATCTGGATGAATGTATGGGTAAGATAAAGGTAACCAATAGCGAGCTTAGAAAAGACCCTACAAGAAATTTCACAGGAAGTAAAAGAAGAAGATAAAAAGAAAAAGATATGCAAGGACAAATCACATTATCGAAGAAAGAAAGGCATTATCAGTTTTTTTATTTAATACTGATGCTTGTAACTGCTATGCTATTTTTAGGTGTAATATTTTTGAAGGGATTTGAATCCCCGTTTTCTGATGAAGACGTAAGAGGGATTCAGAATCTTGAACAGAAAGCTGAATTTGAGCATCATCAAAAGATTGTTATCCCAATCATGGACAGTACTTATACCATGATCACCAAGCTTACCAATGACGGTCCGCAGCCTTTTATAGAAAATAATATTCAGTTAGGGGTGAATGACCTTAACAGCTATTTCAGCAGTACTGATGTTATTGATATCAGAAAAGATGCCTATCCTCAGATTGCAAAATTCTATAAAATGTACTTTGATGATAAGAAAGTGATTTCAACCACTTCAGAAGACATTAAAATTTTCCAGAAGCAGGTGGATGAATGCCGAATCGGATTCAAGGATAAGCAAAACAAGCTTTATCAGCGTGAGCAGGATCTGAAAGCGAGGGTACAATAAGCAATAAATACTAGGAATTTTATATAGAACACATCACAATTATTAACTATGAATTATTTTCAAAAGAACAAGAAAAACATTATTATCGGTGTTGTCGCAACTTTGCTCATCGCAGCACTGGTTGCTCTATGGCTGCAGAAAAAAGTAATCCATTCAGCCGATGATATTGTTGGGGTGGTTTATCCGTCTTCACTGGCGGTAGGAGACACGCTTTTATTCGAAGATAAAACCCAATTTGCAAAAACCAAAAGATGGAATTTCGGAGACGGTACAACTTCAGATAAAAACAGCGGGATTCACTTCTATAATAAACCGGGATACTATCAGGTAAGTTTGATCGTTGACAATAAGTATACGAAATCTTTCCCTGTCATGGTAAGTGCAAGAAGCGTTCAGAAAGCAAAAGATACAGCAAAAGCTGCCACTACTATTGAAGCAGTAGCCCAGGCTATGCAAAATGAAAGCGTATCTTTCCGTGCCATTTCTGATGCAAAAGTGTTTGCGTGGAAATTTGGAGAAACAGGAAATACAGATTCTAAGGATAAGTTTACAATCTATTCTTATAAAAAACCGGGAGACTATGTGGTAACTCTGTACACTGAAGAAAGCCAGGAGCCTATTTACCATCATATCAAAATCCTTCCGGCTTATGATGCACTTGCAGAAGAGGAAGTGTCAGTAGAAGACTCTTACGCAAGAGTAGATAATGATTTCAAATATCACTTGCAGCAGATTGCCAATGGAAACAGTTTCAATATGCATTACAATTACCTGTTGAAAACCTATCTGTGTAACAATGAAAATACAGTGGTAAAGGTAAATGACAGTAAAGTGAACAACTTCTACATGTACTGTGCAGGTCTTCAGTTTGACAAAAATACGGTGATTCAGACTGTAAAAGTGAACCTGGATGATAAACAGGAGTGTGTAACTAAAGTAGAAATCAACCAAAGCAAATAATATCATCCGGTTTTACGGATGCGCCAATCATTAAAGATAAAATAGGATGAAAAATAAATTTCCTCTAGCAGCATATTATATAGGGTTATCAGTATTATTGACGAGTTGCCAGGTAAAACTGCCGTCAAAGAAAACCCCGGAACCGTCACAGTACGGACAGGTGGATGCTTCCCCTGTCGTTAATGGTTATCCTAAAAAGTCGGCTCCATGGATCGTTATTTCAGACCGATCAAGAAATACCGCTTATCTGGATAAAGATGATGAGAAATCTTACAAAGAAGTAAAATTCCTTGAACCTCTGATGGTTTTAAAACATAGAGACGGAATGGTGAAAGTAGCGGAGTATGTTCCGGATGCTTTAATGAAAAAAGTTTCGTCAAAATCAATCAAAACATATGGGTGGATCCCGGAATCTGACCTTCTTCTTTGGAACAATGCTTTAAAAAGCGAAAAAACAGGGTATCCTGTAAGAGTAGCTGCAGTGCCAAGTAACAGCGAAGTCATCAGAAATGCTGAAAGATACTATAAGAACGACTCTATTATGGTATTTAATTCACCAAGTCTTATTGAAACAGCCAATGTGAAAATTCCAAACGGACAGATCGTTTATGTTTATAAGCAGGCTGAAAACAACAAAAGATTTTTAGTAGGTAAAAAACCTTCAATTGATATAGACAGTATCGGCAAAGGGCTTTACGGATGGGTAAGTTCTAACGTGATTTCCAGCTGGGGAGAGCGTTCTGCCATCAAGCTGAAAAATACAACAGGAATCAATGATTCTGCTTTAGGAATCTTTGAAGGATATCCGGGAGGATCTGGATCAGATGCTGAAAATAAAAAAGCAATTCTTCTGACGGATGTGAACAAAAGAACACAGCTTGAGAATATCTTTCCTGTAAACCTTCCACTGGAACAAGCTCCGACTCCGGATTCCAAAACAAAATACTTTACCAATATTTTAGATTACAGCAAGAACTTTGTATCGAATGTATTGGGTGAGCCTATTTATTTTGACCGTTACAGAGAGATCACAGAAAGAGATAAAAATATCAATATTGTCTTTGCATTGGATATAAGTGCCGGAAATGCACCTTATGCACCTATCGTAAAATCATTACTACAGGATCTTCAGCTTAGATTTGAAAAACCATCTTATTTCAGCAATGTTAAATATGGAGTAGTTCTGTACAAAAATAACCCTTGCGGAGAAAACATTTCGGTATCGAACTTAAGTACAGACTATAGCAAGATAACCTCGTTTATTGATCAGAAAACGAATGAGATGAACTGTGCCAGCAATAATGGCTATCAGCCCGTAGGAGAGGCTCTTACTGCAGCAGGAAACCTTCTTTCAAACGTGTCTGATGAAACCAATATTGTAGTTACTGTAGGAACTTCTGCCAACCAAAGCGGAAATATGTACAGTGTGATCAGCTCCCTGACTCAGGCTCAGGCAAGACTGATTATGTTCCAGACGAATGCAAGATCTTCAGATACCTACAACGATTTCGTATTGATGGCGGAAAATGTTGTTACCAATACCGCCAAAAATATCGCTGAACTTAAAAAACAAAAGATCATCAACCAATATGATGTTCTTACTAAGAATAACTTCAGTTTGGTAGAAGGTGATGCAGGATTCTTCTCATTAGCTTACCCTAAACAGAGTATGTCACAGGGATTCGTTATTTTCCCTAAAAAAGGTGATATTACAACCCCAGGATTCCTTAAAAAATCCGTAGACAGCCTTATTGCACAGGTTACTTCAGACAATCAGAATATAGATAAGTCACTTAACGAATATTTCCATTCATCTGTAGGAGCAGGAAAAACAGATGTTGATGTAAAATATAAATATCTGTATCCGGGTCTTACCAATCCGGTATCTGCAGGAATTGCGGCACAGCTGATCAATTACGGAAGTCCATTCCTTGTAAAAGGATATATTCCAAAAGATCTGAAAGATTTTACTCCGGGAATAGAAAAAGGAATCCTTATTTCGGAATCTGAATATGATAACTTAAAAGCTTTCTATACTGAAGTATACAGGAATACTCAGGCGGACCGTCCAGACTTTAACCAGGCAAGGGCTGTAAAAGAATATGTGAAGCTGCTGAAGAAATATAATCCGACGATAAAATTCCTGGATAAGGGAGAGCTTTATGAGCTGCCGATGTCTTACGCTATTGGAATGAGTACAGGGTTTGATCTTTCTGAAGAAGAATTAATGGCTAAATACAAACTGAAAGGCTGGAAAAAATCAAAAATTGTTCCTAGCGAGACCGTGAAAAATTATTTCCATCACTACAAAAATTTAGCAGACAGAATGCTCGCCAACAGAAACAACCCGGCTGTAAAGATTCAGCAGAACGGGCAGACTTTCTACTGGCTTAATGAATACTTTACACCATCAAGAATTCCGACAGAGCAACCGGAATATACAAAGCATTAAGAATTTATTTTTATGATATACAAAGCAGAAGTACACACTTCTGCTTTTTTTGTATGTTGGCAACTGTAAGTGAAAAGAGTCACCTTAAACTTTTTAAACAAGTCCAGCAATGAATAATCTATCTTAAAAAATTCACAGTGAAGCGAATTGAACCCTCAAAATTTACTCTATTTTATCAATTATTTCTCTCTTCGGTGTAAAACTGGCTTTTGTCTTAAAAATGGGATTTAATTTAAAACGCTGTATTGTTGGGTGTTGTGTAAATGTGTGTAAGTCTTTTGTCGTAGAATTACGACAAGAAATCGTAGAACTACTACAATTTCTCAGATTTATATTGAAAAGTTTTTTTTAGCGGAAAAGAGCCTCTATATTTGCTAAACAATCACTGAATCACAAAATATTACTAACGATTAAAATTTATTAATCATGGCCGAAAGAAATTCAAGAGGAATCTTAAAATTCAACAACGGTGAAGGACAGAAACTGTTAAAAATGAACTACAGCGTATCCAGATCTACAGACGTATCAGGACGTGTAGCATCAGATCCTTCCAACGCACTAATTAAGGTTACAGTAGAAGCTACTGAAAAATCTGATATTCTTGAAAGCTTGTTAAACGGTAAATACAAACCTACAGTAGGAGAAATTACGTTCAACAAATCCCACGAAGAAGGTACATTAATCACTTTAAACTGGCAGAACGGATATGTAATCCAGCATCAGGTTGATTTTGATGCCATTGACAGTAACAGTATGCTGATCAGCTTCGTAATAAGCGCTGAAACGATTGGTTACGGTACCTCGGAATATGCAGGACTTTGGCCGTCAAGCTAAAAACTTACACACATTATCAACATTCATAAGAAAAAAGACTGTCCCTATTAAAGGCGGTCTTTTTTTGCCTGAATGAAACTTGCACCAGAAAATTATAGCTGTAACCTATCTTTAATACAAACACAAAGCATATGAAAACCGAATCAAAGACAAAAGGATCTTCCTTCCGTCCGTCACAGAACGCAGACGGAATATCCGAGAATCATCATGCAGGAATCAACCGGCTTGTTAAATTGTCACTGGTTGTGGAAGGTAAAATTATTAAGTACTACAAACACTTCACTCTTAAACAAAAAGCTAGTCATCACCATGAATTCAGCCTTATTCTTGCCCATGACGCATTGGGAGGCAGGCAGAGCCATACCCTTGAAGAAGCTAATAAATTTTTGGGAAAACGCCTTACTGCCGTTATTTCTTACAAAGATATTGAGAAAAGCCCCGAAAGAAACTTTGTCGGGATCATTACCAAAGTAGGATTCAGTCAGGAAAAAATGAGTCTGGGAAATATTGTACTTTCCGGATACAGCCCAACTATTTTACTGGACGGGGCTCCGCATATTCAGAGTTTTGGCGGTGGACAACCTGTTAACATGGGAATCATAGCCGAAGAAGTAATCAAACAGGGAATTGATAAAGAGCGGTTTGATATCAGGATTGATACAAATGATTACTCTCAGATCGTTTACAGCAGCCAATACAATGAAACCCATTACAATTATCTGGCAAGGATGGCAGAAGCTTATGGGGAACAATTCTATTATGATGGTGAGGTATTGCACTTCGGAAAACTTCCTCCACAGAATAAACCTATTAAACTACTGTATGGAAGCAATGCAGATCACGTGAGAGTAGAGTTAAAAGCTGTCCATACAAAACCTCAATACTATGGTTATAACAGTAGTAAAAATGAAAAACTAACTTCCGGAGAAACTCCTGTAAGCCATTTGGGTGACCTTGCCAGTAAAGCATACAGCCATAACGATAAAATATACAAAACTCCCGCCCTTCAGATTGCACCTATTAAGGCAACTACTCATCTGGATGTAGAACACTCCCAGAGAAGTACCTCGGGAAGCGAAGCGGTCAACGTATTTTCCGTTTCAGGATCTACAACAGTTCCGTTTTTACATCCGGGATGCATTGTGGATATTCACATGAGAAAACCGGACAGCAATGAAACTTCCTATTTTACCAAAGTGATGGTAACAGAAGCCGTTCATGAAATTGATACAATCGGACATTATTCGGGAACTTTTGAATCTATTGCAGCAGACACAGGCTTTTTACCCACACCGGAATTTGCTACCCCTGCCGCCCAGCCACAGATCGCAACCGTCATCTCAAATACCGACCCGGAAGGACAGGGAAGAGTTCAGGTGAGATTTGACTGGCAGATGAATGATACGACCCACTTTGTCCGGGTAATGAGCCCTGATGCAGGGGGAACAGATCAGATCACGCAAAATCGTGGTTATGTGGCAATTCCTGAAGTCGGAGACCAGGTGATGGTCAATTTTGTACACAGTCATCCCGACAGACCCTTCGTGATGGGAGGAATGTTTCACGGTGGAATAGGCCTTGGAGGTGGTGCAGACAACCGTGTAAAGTCTATCCAAACGAGAAGCGGACACCGAATTGTTTTTACAGAAGATGAAAGCATCATCATTACAGATAAAAGCGGTAACGAGATTCATCTGGATACTACGGGAAGCAATATTAATATTACCGCACCGGAAACCATGACCCTGAACTGTAAGAATATGAATATCAATGTAGGTGAAAATATGACAACAACTGTGGGGATGAATAAGTCTGATAGTATTTCAATGAATCATACGGAGAGTGTGGGGATGATGAAAAATCTTTCTATCGGAGCTAATTTTATGACGAATGTTGTAGGCAGTTTAATGGAATTTGTAAAAGGAAACAGAGAGTCCAAAGCAAAAGAAGTAAAAGAGAATTCTAAAAGAAGGGAAATTATTTCTCAGGAGAATAATGATATTCATGCGCAAAATCAGTTTAATAATAATAGTGGTGAAAATTCAAAAATGCATTAAGTCATGTCTATTATACGAGTTACTGAAGGTGAGAATATTACAGCAATAGAACAAAATTGGACAGTTTTTACTGATCATTTTGAAGCGTATGCAGGAAATAGCAGTTATTTTACAGCTAAGAATGGTACATTTATCGGGGAACCTAAAAAAGATAAGTCAGAAGAAAAGAAGTATTTTGTAGAAGGGGTATGGTTTTCGGATGCTGAAGGTAAAAATCCGATAACTCAAGCAGCTATAGGACAGGTTGTATATTTTCATATAAAAATGCAAAATATTACAGATGTTGATGCGAAAGTAATGCTACAATTGTATGATGACGATGGAGGACTTGGAGGAGATCCTGATCCGATAGATGTAAGAGAAATTAAAAAAGACGGAAGTTCAGGTGCTTTGGTTACAGAAAAACCGATTATCAATAACAAAATTGTCTATAACCTTACTTTAAGTGATGGTTTGGCAAGTTTTATTGAAAATGATTTTGGAGACAATATTGAGCTTTATTTTGAGTGCAGCTATAAAGAAGATATAAACGTTAAGTTACCATTAACATCTGATTTATATCTTAATGTTGAAATCTGTGATAAAAATGTAGTTCAAAGCTTTAATAATAGACAATATGGAAGTTGTGATTTTTATCGCTTCAGATATGATGATTTTATGCGTCGTCATAAACATTGTGGACATATGCCTCCCGTATATTATTTTGGAGAAATGAGGGAACTGAGCTTTTGGAGCGCAATAGATGATGTCAAAGAATGGTGGACACCAAGCCTCACTGAAGAAATGAAACAGGTAAGTATTTCTGTACAGGAGGTGGAAAAACAAGGAAATAAGTATAAACCTGTCCCTTCTAGCAGTTATGGGTTTAAATATTGCACACGTTTTTCTAAAATTCTTATGCCTAAACTAACATCACGCGGTAAAGCATGGCTTACAGAAGCCAGATATAAATTGCAAGAGTACATGGAAAAAGGAGTCATTGACAAAAATTATATTGCAACCTATGATACGGTTTTACCAGAACAATTGGAAGATAATTTCAATGATCATTTTAAACCTACATTATTTGAAAGAATTCAATATAGGAATGATCCCCGGAAATTAGAAGAAATAAAGAATAATAATATAGAAAAGTATTATACTGGTATAGAAATAGATAATGAACGATTTCAAGAATTTGCATTTGCTACCCATCCTGATGCTTATGATCCCTTAAAAATGAGATATTTGCCAGCTGATGATCTGTTAAAGGTAATGTCAACGCCGGATATGAAAGAATGGTTGGGTGCTGCTACATGGAAACAAGCATTAATTATGGCAAGAAATTTAGATTATCGTGAAATAACTGAAGTGACTTTAGAACGATTTTTCAAAAAATATGTATTAGGAAATGATGAATTTAGATAATATAAAAAAGATAGTTTGTATTATACTTTTAATCACTATTAATTATGGATGTTCACAAAATACAAAATCTGGTCAAATGAAATGGATCTCAAAATATGATTTTTTTGATTTATATAAGAAGAATGTAAATAATGGGAATTTTGGTCCTGAAACTGGTCTGAAATTAACTATTTTAAAATTTTTGAACGAAAAAACTATTTTTTTAGCAGGAAGTAAAGACTTACATAGCTTTTACAATAAGCCAGGATATTCTGCAGTCTTATTTCTTTCAACTGATAAAGGAAAGAGTTATCAGGAAATTACCTTTCCAGAAGAAAATGTTACATTTATTACTCCCGCAGAAAAATATACGTTGATTGAGACAGGTAGCGGAGGAAATAGTCCATCTGGAAAAGTTGTACTTTATCTCATGAATAACCAGACATTAGAATATAAGAAAATTGATGAATATCCCTCTAAATCTAAAATTAGGTATTCCCAGTTTAATGGTGAAACTGTTATTTATTCAGCACAGGAGGATCAAAAAATAGTAAATCTTCTGACAAAAGAAGAGTTGGAATTACCGGAGTATTTGAAAAAAACACCTTTGATTCTTAAAAGAGATAATACAGTCGCATATTTATTAAAAGACGAAATATTAGGATATGATTTTAAAACTAAGCAACAAAAAATCATCAAAAAGTTAAAAAATAGTTATGATGTTTTATATTACGAAAACGATGAATATTTTTTAGGAAATTCAGGCAGATTTAAAACAGAAATGACAATTTACAACGAGAATGAAAATGAGTTATTTGTGGAGAATGAAAAAACAATAGAGTATTACCGCTACAGAAACTTTGCCTGCTATTTCAAAGAAACCCGTCCTTATGTTACCTTCTATTATTCTTATGATTATGGTAAAACGTGGAATGAATATCATACAAAAGATTTTTTTACTACCAATATTCCTAAAGGCTTCTATAAAGATCAGCTTATTGTTTTGGATGTAGCATTTTATGATAAGAAGGATAATAGCCACATTCTTGTAGGGGAGTTTCAGAAATAGAATATTTCATATGTAATGTTAATAATTATAAAAGAATTAATTTACATCACATCAATATGTAGTTTACTTCCATTTTTAGGATGCAAAAGTAAAGAACAAAATTTTTTAGATAATCATAAAATAATTCATTATAGTACTAAGGATGTAGGAGATTGTATTAAGAATGCAGAGATAAAACCTGAAGAAGCAAAACAGATTCAAGCAGATTTTACTATAAGAAATAATAAACAATCTGAATCTTATCACTTCTTTATATTAGATAACAATTATGCTTTTACCTCTTATTTTCATCCTAAAGTTCCAGAAGCTGCAACAAATGGAATATGGCTAAGAGCTTATAAACCTTATCTTGAAAATAATGAATTCTATCCTATTTAATAAAAACTAAACCATACTATTCAATTAAACACCCTGTCAATGAACAAAATCACGAATCACCTGAAATATTTCTCCAAGCTATCCGCAGCATTCATCCTCAGTATATGTAAAATTTATGCAATAGGGCTTATTTCTACTATCATTACCCTGGTATTGGGAATTTATATTTTATCTGATCGTTTAGGCCCATCAATAGGGCATACAGGAGCTATTGCATTCTTGATAACGACAATTAAGGCTAAACCTGTTTCAGCAGGTATTTTTTATCTGCTGATTATTATGGCTCCATTTTTAACCATTGTCTTTGCTTCAAAATATGCAATGTCTGTAATGATCAGCAAGCTGCTTCAGGATCATTCCAAAACAATTGTAATTCCTTTTATAGATAAAGTAATTGGGATTTTTAAAGCCAAGCAGCCAACCGTTATCCGTACAAGTGCTGATTTTGCAATCGCTAAAGTTAAACTCTTGAATGAGTTTAGAAACAGTTCAGAAAACAAAATACTTAAACGTATTTTAGGGTATGCTTTAAATAAGATCAAGTTCGACGAATTGAACCTGGGAGAAGAAAACGCAGGCTTTTCCGAAATTATAAAAACTGCTCTGATTGAAAAACTACATGAACTGGCAGAACCTTCGGCGATGTTATTCTATATCTACATCGGACTTCAATGGTTCAGTTTAATTTTATTATACTTTTTGAATATATAAAGAAAAAAGAAGGCTTAGAATGGTAATTTGTTATAAAATTCAATTATCAGAATCATGTTTAAAAACAAAAAAACACTGTTCTTACTTCTCTAATTGAAGAATTAACTATCTTTATCTCGTTTAGAATAAAATAATTAATTTTAGCTACACAAAAAAAAGGACTTTTGATTCTCTGATAGAAAGAGATGAAAAACACAGATCATACCATCAAATCTGAAGCATATATAACAGAACGCAAATTATTAATATAAGAAAATTATAAATGGGAGTACTAGTAACCAACGAAACCGTAAAGCAGCTATTTCACATTGCTCAGTCGATAGCGAAGGAAAATTATAATGGAACCTATGGAGGCCCGCATATTCTGCAGGCTCTTATGCATAAAGATATCGGACTAAATGAATTCCTGAAAAGTATAGATAAAGATCCCGGTTATTTCTATGAATGGGCAGATGTCCGCATTGAAGAATATCCCAAGACCAATCATCTTCCGGATGAAGTAGGCCAGGATGACGCTGTGGATACCCTTGTAGAAGAAGCCGATGATATCCGTTTAAAATTAGGACTGGATGAGATTACTCCTATCTGCATCCTTACAGCCATCGTAAAACCACAGGTGGTATTCTCACTTCAACAGCTGAAATCACTTCCATTGAGAGAGCATGAGATCTTCAATCTGTACAGAAAAGATACACCTTTTGCTGTCTCAGAAGATGGTGATTTCTCCTCATTATTTTCAAATAACGGTTCAGACTATTCAGACGCTTCCTTTCCTTCCATTAAAAGCTATTGTGTAGACAGAACGGCACAGGCGAGAAAAGGAGAAATTGAAAATATTATCGGTAGAGATAAAGAACTCAGAATGTTGGTAGAAATTCTTTGCCGAAGAAGCAAACCCAATGTGATCATCATTGGGGAGCCGGGAGTTGGAAAAACAGCATTGGTAGAAGGATTTGCTACTGAAATTATCAAAGGAAATGTTCCTGAAATGCTTAAAAACGGTACTCTTTTAGAACTGGACACCGGAGCATTACTAGCCGGAACTTCCTATAAAGGTGAAATTGAAGACCGCCTGAAGAAAGTCATCAATGAATGCAAGAAAATTGAAAAAGCTATTCTCTTCATTGATGAAATTCATACCCTTTTAGACCCGAAGGGAAGTATTGGAAACGTTGCCAATCTTTTAAAACCTGAACTTGCCAGAGGGGAAATTACCGTAATTGGAGCTACAACCCAGGAAGAATATAGAAAAATCATAGAGCCGGAACAGGCTTTTAACCGTCGTTTTGAGGTTTTAACGGTGCATGAGCCGGATGAAAAGACCTGTGTGAAAATGATTGATGTACTTCTTGAAGGTTACAAAAAACACCACGGTATTGAAGTGGAAAAAACAGCGATTCCGGAATGTGTACGTTTGGCTAAAAGATATGCAAAAGGTAAAAAATTACCAGATGCCGCTATTGATTTATTAGACAGAACAATGGCTGCCATCAAAATGCTCGATGAATTATCAGAAAAAGAACTCAGCAGCTGGAAAGAAAGTTATGATGCTATTTTAAAAGAAGAATATGCAGACAACAAAGACAAAGCAGATGAACTGATCTGGACGTACAACCTCCTGAGAGATAAAATAAGCCCAATCCTCTGGGGATCACTTAGTGAGCAGCCTGCCATCGACAACTCGATGCCGGTAGATCAGATTCAGCAGACTATAGAGGACTCTTATGCAGAACTTCTGCAACATGCTGCAAAGAAAAGAGAAAAAGTAGACAGGCTGGAGCTTGCTGCTGTAATGGCAGCCAAAACCAATATCCCTATCGGGAAGATTCAGGCTCAGGAAAAAGAAAAACTTCTGAACATGGAATCTCTTCTGCTGAACAGGGTAGTAGGACAGGATCATGCATTAAAAATCCTTTCCGATGCTATTGTTGAAAACCGAAGCGGATTGAATAAGCCGGGGCAGCCTATCGGATCATTCTTCCTTCTGGGACCTACCGGAACCGGTAAAACAGAGCTCGCAAAATCAATGGCAGAATTACTCTTCAATGATGAAAAGGCAATGGTGCGTTTTGATATGTCAGAATTTAAAGAAGAACATTCTGCAGCCTTATTATACGGAGCGCCTCCGGGATATGTAGGATATGAAGAAGGAGGTATGCTTGTCAATAAAATCAGACAACAGCCATATACCGTTGTGTTATTTGACGAAATTGAAAAAGCCCACCATTCCGTTTTTGATGTATTCCTTCAGATTATGGATGAAGGAAAAGTTCATGATAAATTGGGTAAAGAAGGAGATTTCAGCAATGCACTGATCCTTTTTACATCCAATATCGGAAGTGAAGAAATTGTCAAACAGTTTGAAGAAGGAAAAATTCCGGAATCATCTTCATTGATGCAGATTATGTCAAATTCAGGACGATTCAGACCTGAGTTTTTAGCAAGAATTACAGAGATTATTCCTTTTGCACCAATCACAGAATCTATTGCAGAAAGAATCTTCAATATTCAGCTGAAATCACTTCATACCTCATTAACAAGATTAGGAATTGCTTTGAAAATCACTGATGATGCTGTAAGAAACCTTGCATTGGGCGGATTCAGCAGTAAGTATGGAGCAAGACAGATATCAGGAGTAATCCGTGCACAGCTTGCGAGACCGATCTCTAAAATGATTGTTAGAGAAGAAGTAAAATCCGGACAGACCCTTCATGTAGATTGGAATAAAGACGAAGAAAAGCTAAGCTGGAAAGTAGATTAATTAGAAAGCAAAAGGGCAAAAAAAATAAATTTGCCTTTTTGCTTATAAATACAATTAAAAATGAAAACCATTGTCAGGAATATTTTTACAGGTTTACTATTATTGGGAACTGTTATTTGTGTAAACGGGCAGTTTCTTGCTGCTTCTGATACTTCGGAAAGCAGTGTAAGAAGATACAAAAGCATCATTAATGCTAATAAAGACCTTGTAGAATTTATTGAACAGTTACTTCTTCAGAAAGGTCTTCCCAAACATTTGAGAAACCTGGCTCTGATAGAATCCCATTTTGACAGAAATGTAACCTCAGGAGCCGGAGCAGTAGGCATATGGCAGTTGATGACAGCACATGCTAATCAATATGGGCTTACAGAACAAAATCGTACAGATGTGTACAAAAGTACAAAGACAGCCGTCATATCATTGGGTAACCTTTATAAAAAATATAACAATTGGGTGACCGTTGTAGCAGCTTATAACTGTGGGGAAGGAAATATAGCCAAAGCGATGGAAGCTGCAGGCTCCTCCCAGTATCATGAATTCTATAAATATCTTCCCGCAGAAACCATTAATCACGTGAAGAAATACCTTAATGCATGCTATGCTACCGGAGAGCTTCAGAGCGTATTGAGTAACTATAACTCAGCAAGGATCAACAAAATTTTCTTTGAAGACGGGAACAGAAGAGTTGCCACTGCCACTCTTTCAGAAACGGAAATCAATGCAGGATTCAATCTTAAAGTTGTAGCTGATGAATTGAATGTAGATATGGATAAAATTCTTACCTGGAATCCGGGTATTGTAGAAGAACTGCAGAAAAAAGGAGAAAGCCCTTTTTATCTTCCGGTCGATCTGATGCCTGATTTTCTGCTGAGAAAAAATAAAATATTGGTTCGTTCCATCAAAGAAGGAGCAGCAAGTACCCGGCAGTAAATCATTTCAAATACAAATAAAAAGAGCAATCAGTTTGAGCTGGTTGCTTTTTTTAGGTAAAAACTGAATTGTTAAAACAAGCCAACTTTATATTAAAGGAATCTTAATATTTCTCACTTATGTGGAAAATTGTTGTCTTTAATGTTGTTTTTCAATATGTTGAAACCCTTTATTGACGGCGTTTCTAATGAACCTGTTAAATCCATTGTCGTAGAATTACGACAAGAAATCGTAGAACTACTACAATTTTTCAGATTTATATTGAAAAGTTTTTTTTAGCAATAAACAGCCTCTATCTTTGCTAAACAATCACCGAATCACAAAATATTAACGATCAAAATTTACAATCATGGCAGAAAGAAATTCAAGAGGAATCTTAAAATTCAACGGAGGCGAAGGACAGAAGCTGTTAAAAATGAATTACAGTGTATCCAGATCTACAGATGTTTCAGGACGTGTAGCATCAGATCCTTCTAACGCATTGATCAAAGTAACAGTAGAAGCTACTGAAAAGTCTGATATCCTTGAAAGCTTGTTAAACGGTAAATACAAGCCAACAAAAGGAGAAATTACGTTCAACAAATCTC
>JASLCD010000242.1 GCA_030146295.1 Chryseobacterium sp. | reverse complement strand
TCGTACCCGTAAGGACAGTGTCTGCAGCCGCTTTTACAGCAATGACCTCTTTTCAGATGGAACTTTTCTGTAAAAACTTTGTACCCCTGTTCATTATAGTAGAAGTCTTCACCTTCTTTGATGTCATAATGGGCCATAAGTTAAATGCTAGTCAAAAAACTTTTTATATTTGTTACTATGATAATTGTATGCCAAAAGCCTTTAAAAAAATTAAAAATTAATGGCATTGCTCTCTTTCCCTTTATCTTCATTAGGAAACCCGAAGATAAGGAAAATAATGTATTGATCAATCACGAAAAAATCCATTTAAGGCAACAATGGGAAATGCTCATCATTTTCTTCTATATTTTCTATGTTATTGAATACTATTACTGGTTTTTCAAACTCAAAGACGGTTACGTTGCCTACAGAAGAATTTCATTTGAAAGAGAAGCCTACACCAATGAAAAGAATATGAATTATCTCAAAAAAAGAAAATTCTGGAACTTCAGGAAATACCTTTGAAATTATAAATTATAAATTATAAATTATGAATGATGAGTTGCGTGTTTTCGAGATTCGAGGTTTGGATTTGGGTCTGGGATTTCGGTTAACGATCAAAATATTCAATAGGAGCGGGCTTTAGCCCGGTTTATAAAAAAACAGTTTTCATCTGGCTTTAGCCTAAACTTAAAAGCCTAAAAATTAAAAAAAATTATCTGTGTAAATCTGCGTTATCTGTGGGAGCAAAGAAAACCCTCACAACATTAAATCTTTTCCTACTTTTGCAGGAATAAACCAGAATAGTCTAAAACTGAAATGCTATTACAACTTCCCACAGAACCGGTTTCCATTCAGGAAATTCGCATTCATAATAACATAAAACTTTTCATTAAAAGGGAAGACCAGATTCATCCGCTGATTTCAGGCAACAAATACTGGAAACTGTTTCATAATGTGAACCACTATCTTGAAAAAAATCAGGATAAACCTTATATTATTACTTTTGGCGGAGCTTTTTCCAATCATATCGCAGCAGTTTCAGCAGTGGGAAGTCTTGCAGGTATTCCAACATTAGGAATCATCAGGGGAGAAGAGCTAGAGCATAAGTGGCGTGATAACCCTACTTTACTTTTTGCCAAAAGAAATGGGATGAACCTGAAGTTTGTCACCCGCGAAGAATACCGTCATAAAGAAAAACTGACAGAATTCCTTCATCAGGAGTTTCCCGAGGCATTAATAGTTCCTGAAGGAGGCACCAATGAAGAAGCTGTAGAGGGGGTGAAAATGATGCTCAACGAACAAACAAAAGATTTTGACTATCTTTGCACCGCAGTTGGAACTGGAGGAACCATAGCAGGAATTTCAAAATTTTGTGAAGAGAATCAGAAAGTTATAGGATTTAACGTTGTTGATGATGCTTCACTGGAAAATAAAATTTTTGAATTAACTTTGAAACAGAATTTTAATCTAATAGATTCATGTTTTGGAGGTTACGGTAAAATAAATGATGGAAACATCCGTTTTATCAATGATTTCAAAGAGAAGTATGGTATTCCTTTAGAACCGATATATACAGGAAAAATGATGGAGAAAGTTTTTGAACTGATTGAAGATGATTATTTTCCTGAAAACAGCAGAATTTTGTGCTTTCACACTGGTGGATTACAGGGGATTGAAGGAGCTAATCTGCTTTTGGAAAAACAGAATAGAAATTTAATTATATAAGTAAAATTGAGAAACATGAAAAGACTTTTCCTATCCATAAGCCTTTTAGTTGTATCAAAATTTTCTGCCCAGACTTGGGCAACCGAAGATCAGTATATTCAGAAGTTTGCTAAATATGCCGTAGAAGAAATGGAAAAATACAAAATTCCGGCTTCTATTACCCTTGCCCAGGGATTATTGGAAACCGGGGGCGGGCAGAGCAGATTGGCATTGGAAGGTAAAAACCACTTCGGCATAAAATGTAAAGAAGACTGGACCGGTAAAACGATGAAACATACCGATGATGCACCCAACGAATGCTTCCGTGTATATGAAGATCCAAGACAGTCTTATGAAGATCACTCTATATTTTTATCGACCAGAAAATATTACGCAAATCTTTTCAAACTGGATATGAGAGATTACAGAGCGTGGGCAACCGGATTAAAAAAAGCAGGTTATGCAACCAATCCGCGCTATGCTTCAATTCTTATCACCAAAATTGAAAAATACAAATTATACGAATACGACAATACCAATTCCAATGAAGTATTGTATGCCGTTCTTAAAATGTATCCGGATCTGAAAGACGACAGAACTTTCATGGCGCAGCTTGAACCTTCAAAAGCATTGAAAAAAGCTAAAGATCCGGTGACTGTAGAAGTTCCTTACAAACAGACCTCGTATGCGCAGCAGCAAAAAAGAGTGGAGAGAATCAAAACGAAAGCTGAAATTCTTAATTCCATTCTTATCAAAAGCCATCCGAATGACGGTCTGAAATATATTGTAATTCCTGAAGATACTGACGTGAAATTCATTGCCAATAAATTCAAAGTCAGCGAAAGCAGACTGATAAAGTGGAATGAACTGGAAGGTGAAACCTTAAAGAAAAACGATATTGTTTTTCTTGAGTCCAAAAATTCAACAGGAAACACCGCTACTTATAAAGCAGAATCCGGAGAAGATATGCATGATATCGCTCAGAAATTCGGAATCAAATTAAATAAACTTTATGCTAAAAACAGAATGGATGAAGGACAACAGCCATCTGCAGGGCAGCTGATTTATTTAATAGACAAAAAACCACGAAACTAATTTAATTTTTTGTTGAGAGTTTACCGTTGACAATTTACTGCCAACCAGTTACTGCCAACAGCAACCAAGTATATATGAAGTATCAGAGAAGTTCGGCTTTATTTGATGAAGCCTACAAATACATTCCGGGAGGAGTAAACTCTCCGGTGAGAGCATTCAAATCCGTAGGAGGAGTTCCTGTTTTTATGAAATCGGCAAAAGGAGCCTACCTTACCGATGCGGATGACAATACTTATATCGATTATATCAATTCATGGGGCCCGGCTATTTTAGGACATACACATCCTGAAGTACTGGAAGAACTGAAGATCCAGGCAGAGAAAGGATTTTCTTTCGGAGCTCCTACAGAACTCGAAACGGAAATTGCAAAATTCATTATTGATAATGTCCCGAATATTGACCAGATCAGAATGGTTTCTTCAGGAACAGAAGCATGTATGAGTGCGGTAAGACTGGCAAGAGGATACACAGGAAGAGACAAAATCGTAAAATTTGAAGGCTGTTATCACGGGCATTCAGACTCATTCCTTATTAAAGCAGGAAGTGGTGCAGCAACTTTCGGAAATCCCAATTCTCCGGGAGTAACAGCAGGTACGGCTAAAGATACTTTGCTAGCCCGTTATAATAATTTTGAACAGGTAGAAGACCTTTTCCGTCACAACCAGGGAGAGATTGCAGCGGTAATTATTGAGCCGGTTGCAGGAAATATGGGTTGTGTACTGCCGGAAAATAATTTCTTACAGAACCTGAGAAAGATCTGTGATGAAAACGGTGCTTTATTGATTTTTGATGAAGTAATGACAGGTTTCAGATTGGCTTTCGGAGGAGCTCAGGAGCTTTTCAATGTAAAAGCAGATCTGGTAACGTACGGAAAAGTAATCGGTGGTGGACTTCCGGTAGGTGCTTTCGCAGGAAGAAACGAAATCATGGATCACCTGGCACCAAAAGGAGGTGTTTACCAGGCAGGAACGTTAAGTGGGAATCCTTTGGCAATGAGAGCCGGATTAAAAACACTTCAGCTTATTAAAAATGATCCTGAATTTTTCAGCAGATTAGAAAAGACAACAGAAACATTGGATTTTGAAATCGGAAAAATTTTAAATGAAAAAGGAATTGCTCATAAAATCAACAGAAAAGGTTCTATGATGTCTGTTTTCTTCCATATCAACAGAGTTTCAAACTTTGATGAAGCTCAGGAAGCTAATCATTCATTGTTCAATAATTTCTTCCACCAGATGCTGCAAAATGGAGTTTATCTGCCACCTAGCGGTTATGAAACGTACTTCATCAGTGATGCGATCAAGGATAAAGAAATTGATATGACCCTGGAAGCTGTTAGAAAATTTGAATATTCTAATAAATAATATTGAAACCGGATTTTTTATCCGGTTTTTTTATGCTAAAATTCTTAAGCTCGCTGATGACTGTCATTACAATGATCTCACTTAAGGATCTGCTCAATCTATGAAATCTGCGGGAGAATATATTATTTTATAAAAAATATTTCATCCGGAAAATAAATTATTCACAAAGCATAAATCATACAGATTTTGTAATAAACCATACACTTTATTCAGGGCACTTCTTTTTAATTTTGTCATAAATAGATTGGAAATGAAGACTTCTGACAATACCATCTCCCGCAAAGATTTTATCCGAAATTCAGCATTGGCTGTAGCGGGACTAACTTTAGTACCTAATATAATGACTGCATCACCTTTCCCGGATGAAAATAATGAGTTGGTAAAAGGAAAAATGAGCCTTAAAAATGTTCGTCTGGAAACCGGATTTGAATATCAGGATGGAGAAGTGGCTTCAACCAAAACAGATCTGTTTTATATAGAACTTGAAAACGGTAAGATTACAAAGGTTGCCCCAAACCAACCGAACGCAAAGGCGGTAGATGCAAAAGGACTGTTGATGCTACCTGCTTTTAAAGATATGCACATTCACCTGGACAAAACCTTTTATGGAGATCAGTGGCAGGCTGTCAGAAAAAGAAAAGGAGGAATCAAAGGAATGATAGAGCTGGAACAGAAAATGCTTCCTGATATGCTTAAGAATTCAACTTTCAAGGCAGAAAAACTGATTGAATTATTGCAGTCAAAAGGAACTTCATATGCAAGAAGCCATGTGAACATTGAACCCACTTCAAAACTCCAGTCATTAAAGAACCTGCAGAAAGCTTTAGCAAACAAAAAGAAAGGTTTTGGAGCTGAGCTGGTAGCATTTCCACAACATGGAGTCTTTTATACAGACTCGGTGCCCTATTTGAAAGAAGCTGCGAAGATGGATATTGATTTCATCGGAGGAGTAGATCCGTTTAATATTGATGGAGATATCGAAAAAGTAGTGGATTTTACGGTTCAGCTTGCAGTAGATCATCAAAAAGGAATAGATATCCACCTTCATGAAACCGGAGACTCCGGACTGAAGACTGTAGAATACCTTATTAAGAAAGTCAATGAAAATCCTTCTCTGAAAGGAAAAACATACTTAAGCCATTGTTTTATTCTGGCTAAACTGGAAGCCGCAAAACAGGAAGAAATCGCTGAGAAATTAGCTGAAGCTCAAATCGGAATTGTTTCTACAATTCCTTTCGGAAGGCTGATCATGCCGATACCAACGCTTTACAAATATAATGTAACTGTTCTGACAGGAAATGACAGTATTGTAGATCACTGGAATACTTTTGGGACAGGAAGCGTACTTCAGAAAGCCAATTTAATGGCACAATTGTACGGATATTCAACAGAATTTTTATTGTCAAGAAGTTTAAAACTGGCAACAGGGAATATTCTTCCGCTTGATGATAAAGGAATTCAGCAATGGCCGAAATCCGGAGATAAGGCAAATTTTGTACTGATCAATGCAAGCTGTTCAGCCGAAGCGGTATCCAGAATTTCAGAGGTGGAATCATTGGTACATGATGGGAATGTTGTCTTTTAAGTCTTTTTAATCTGTAGTGAAAAGTTATGAAAGTATTGCTATTTCTCCTGACATTCGGAATGCTGAGTGCTTGTGAAACAAAACCTATTGCTACTCCAAAAGAAGAAAATATGCAGGAAAAAGAGATTATAGATCTGGTAAAGAAAAATAATATTACGGCGGTACAATCAGCTTTGAATAAAGGAACCGATGTAAATACCAAAGACAAGAAAGGACGTTCATTATTATTAATTGCAACAATAGAGAAACAGCCTGAAATGGCAAAATTGCTTGTGTCTTGTAAAGCAGAGGTGAATCTTCAGGATGATCAGCTGGACAGTCCGTTTTTATATGCCGGAGCAAGCGGGCAGACGGAACTTGTTAAACTGTATCTGGAAAACGGAGCCCGTTTTGATCTTTTTAACCGTTATAACGGAACAGCTTTGATTCCTGCCTGTGAGCGGGGACATGTGGAAACCGTAAAAGTTTTGGCCACAACAAAAGGGTTCCCCATCAACCATGTAAACAGATTAGGATGGACGGCTTTAATGGAAGCGGTAATCCTGGGTGACGGAAGTAAAAAATATCAGGAAATTGTACAGATATTAAAAGATAACGGAGCTGATCTTGGCATTCCTGATCATTCGGGGAAAACACCTCTTCAGCATGCCGAATCATTAGGATTTAAAGAGATCGTTCAGATCTTAAAATCATAGATGCTGAGCCATATTTTGTGATTAATAAATTAATATATTTTTAGTTGTGTTTTTTTAACCACAAAGGGTATGAAAGTTTTACGAAGGAAGTTTGAAAATTATTACAGATTTTCAGATACAGCCACTGAATGCATAAAGAAAAAGAAGAAGAAGTGGTGTAAGTAAGGCTTTTGTTCCTTTTGTGGTTATTTTAGTTTTTTCTCACAAATTTTACTAATTTTAGGAGAAAATCAGGCAGGGTGAGTTATCATACAGATCATTTTCCAATTTTAGGAATTCAGGAATTTAGTGAAAATCAGCTGAAAGGCTGTAATCTGCTTTTTAACGAACTTTATGGGGCACGCTCTATTGATGACCCTCATAAACATGATTTTTTTATCATCAATCTTTTTGAGCACGGGGTAGGCTCACATACCATAGACTTTACAGAATATCAGGTAAAAGATCACCAGATACATCTCGTTTTTCCGGATCAGGTACATCAATGGATAATCGAGCAAGAAACCATCGGCTATCAGCTGATGATCAGCAGAGATTGGTTTGAAAGTTTTCTGCCGTCTTTAAGATTTTCTGCATCTTACTATCAGAATCATCCGGTAATCAATCTTTCACCAGAAGTTTTTGCCACTTTTCTGTACGAATTTCGTGAAATTCAGAAAGAACTGAACGCAGAAAAAGTATTTTGGGAACTGATTCAAAAAAGAAGTGAACTTATCGGTTTGTTGGTAAGTAAATCTGTAGAAGGAGCTTTTAAAGACTTTGAAGTTTATAATTCAAACCCCATTATTTCAAAGTTTCTGCATTTTATTGATGAACATTTTAAAACAGAAAGATCCGTTTCTTTTTATGCGGATAAACTGAATATTTCTGCCAACTACCTCAATATTGTCTGCAAGAAAAATCTCAATGCTTCGGCTTCATCTCTTATTCAGGATCGTATTTTACTGGAGGCCAAAAGACTTTTAAAAGTATCAGAAATGTCAGTGAAGGATATCGTATATGATCTCGGTTTTTATGATCATGCCAGTTTTTCCAAATTCTTTAAAGCGCAGACGGGTATGACTCCTTCTCAATTCAAAGAATAATCTGTACAAAACAAGAAATAATTGATACACCGGTTTTAACATGAAGTCGGGCTAATTTTGTATTGTTAAAATTTAAATCATGCAATTTCCCTATCAATTAGCTGCAAAAGGAAAATATTCCCTTAAAAATGTCCGCCTGGAAACAGGTTTTGAATACGAAAATGAAGAGGTGACCGGAACAAAAACTGACCTTTTCAGTATTGACATTGAAGACGGAAAAATAAAAGCAGTAAAAGCAAACGATCTGGCTTCTGATGCAATTGATGCTAAAGGATTTCTGATGCTGCCAGCTTTCAGAGATATGCACATTCACCTGGATAAAACATTATATGGTCTTCCGTGGCAGGCTCTTTCTCCGAAAAGAAGAACAGTGAAAGATATGATTGCATATGAGCAGGAAATTATTCCTGAGCTGCTGAAAACGTCTGTAAGCAGAGCAGAACAGCTGATTAGTCTGCAGCAGCATTATGGAACTCATTTTGTAAGAACGCATTTCAATATTGATCCTACCTCGGGACTGAAATCTCTGGAACATCTTGAGCAGGCTCTTGAAAATAAGAAAGATTCTTTCAAAGCTGAACTGGTTGCTTTCCCGCAGCATGGAGTTTACTATACGGAAACAGCTCCATTGATGAAAGAAGCGGCAAAGCTTAAAAATGTTGGATTTATCGGCGGATTGGATCCTTTAAGTATTGACGGAAGCATTGAAAAAGTTATGGATTTTACTGTTCAGCTAGCTTTAGATCATCATAAAGGAATTGATATTCACCTGCATGAACCAGGAGAATCCGGAATGAAAACAATCAATTATCTGATTGATAAAGCGATCGAAAATCCAGCACTTCAGGGAAAAACATTTGTAAGCCATGCATTTGCATTAGCTCATCTCTCTCCAAAAGAAGCAGAACAGATTGCTGAAAGACTGGCAGCCGGAAAAGTGGGAATTGCTTCTTCTGTACCTTTTAAAGGAACGATAATGCCGATTCCAACCCTGAAAAAATATGGGGTTAACGTATTGATCGGAAATGATAATGTACAGGATTACTGGAGTACTTTCGGATCCGGAAGTATGCTGCAGAAAGCCAATCTGATTGCCGAATTATATGGTTATGCTACAGAATATGCGTTGTCAAGAGCCCTGCAGTTTGCCACTCAAAGTATTCTTCCCCTGGACGAAAAAGGGAAACAGCAATGGCCTAAAGCTGGTGATGAAGCTGCAATTGTTCTTACAGACGCCTCATGTTCTGCAGAAGCGGTTTCCAGAATGTCCGAAATAAAGGCCCTGATGAATGACGGGAATCTATTTTGGAGAAATTAATCTGAAGTATATATATTTTTATACACTTGTTTTTTGTAATTGCCATCGGAAACTTTTCTGGTGGCTTTTTTGAATGTAATAGAATAAACACCTAGGCTTTAGTCAAAACGTATGAAAGAATAATCTGTGCTCAACCTAAAAAATTCCTGTTCATATTCCCTTTTTATGTTTTTACAATGTGAACATCTATTCATATTCAAAATTCCTAATATTTGTAAGATCCCATAATAACGCTAAAAAAAGCCCTCGGAAATATTCCGAAGGCCTTCTATTTGAAATTAAATCTAAGTACCTATATGGTGTTATAAGTTGAAGTTTGTCCATCCTGCATACCAGGTATCGTTGGCATCTTTTACAGCACCTCTGTAAGTAACCTGTGTAAACCAAGTTGCTAATTTAGGGTTAGTGAACGCTCCACCTGTTAATAATGGAGAACCAGCTGACGGAGTAAAGTTTGGCGTAGTTCCTGCAGGAGCCCATGCACCGGCAAGTTTTACATCAGCTGTAGAAGCGAGGATGGTATTTCCTTTAGCATTAAACCAAGTCGTAAGATCGTTTAATGTATAAGTGGTCGGAGTAGAAGTAGATGGTCCGAATTTTAAAGGAGTTGTATTTCCTGCTAAAACATTGTTTTCAAAGAACAGCTTATTTCCTACAATATTGTTATCCGTTGGAGCACCTTTCGTAGCATCAATGAATAAACCAACAGGGAATCCTGTAAATACAGAGTTGAATACAGAGATTGCAGAGTTTCTTCTGATCTGTAATGCATTCTGGAATAAAGCGTTGATCGTTCCAGGAGCCGCAGAGTTGATGGGCCCGATAATAGTCATGTTAGAGAATGTAGCCGAAGTCTGAGGCGTTAATGTAGAACCGTTGGCATCATTATCAGATTCAAAAGCGTTAGAACCTGAAACGTCAGCTACCTGAGGGTCTCTTACTCCAATACCAAACTGGATGTTTCCTGAGAAACCATTATCTGTATCGAAATCATCATCAAGACCTTTGTAAGAAATAAGGTGAGAACAGTTTACAGTTCCTCCGAACCACTCAAAACTGTCATCATTAGCATAAGCAACTTCTACATAATCTACAGTAGTTCCGTTACCTACACCTCCGAACGTAAGTCCGTTGATCTCTTTATCTGGTAAGAATGCATATCCTGCATATTCTATTCTTACATATTTTAATACACCACTGTTGTCAGCAGCATTATTTCCACCATAAAGTCCAAGACCTTCAGAGTTGTTGATCCCTCCTTCAATCTCACCAACTCCGTTGGCACCACCGAAAGAAGCATTGGTAGGAGCGTTTCCTAAAATTACTACCCCTGCCCAGTCACCTCTCTTAGGAGTTGGCTTTTCTGAAGTAAAGATAATAGGGTTAGCTGCAGTTCCTTCTGCCATGATTTTACTTCCTCTTGTAATGATCAAAGCTCCGTTTTTATCGGCTTCACCTACGATCTTTGTACCTGGCTCGATAGTTAAAGTAGCTCCGTTAGTTACATATACTAGTCCTCTTAGCTTATAAATTTTGTTAGCTTTAAGCGTTATGCTGGAAGTGATCTTTCCTGAAAGAATAAGGTTTTCAGTTTCTCCGTTTCCGTTCCCCCCATTTTGAATAATGGTAGGTCCATCTTCTTCTATATTTCTACAAGCGGTAGTTGATACTATAGCGCCAAGCATTAAAGAATATA
>JASLCD010000228.1 GCA_030146295.1 Chryseobacterium sp. | reverse complement strand
TCGGTTTTGATTTTAAGGATGCCGATATTCTATTGTATGACATGAGTGGAAGACAGCTTCAGAGTATAAAAACCAAGAACAGAGTGACTAAGATGAATACGCAGGCGTTGGTTCAGGGAGCCTATCTGGTGACGATAAAGACTGATAACAATAAAACGGCGAATGCTAAATTAATTAAGAAATAAGCACAAATGAAAAGAGTAATAACCAAATTAATTTATCTTTTTCCTGTATGTGGAGTTTTGTTTTTTGCAAAAGGACAAGGGAAAAATTACGTGGAAGAATTAAACAGGAGTTTACCTCAAAGTCCGGGGGTAAGTTCTTTAATGAAATTTGAAGAAGTTCCCGTGAGTCTTTATACAGGGATTCCGGATGTAAATATTCCTATCGAAAATTTTACGACAAACAGTTCAAAATTAAATCTGAATCTATCTCTTAATTACCATCCTTTAAGTGCAAAAGTGGATGATGTAGCCTCAGAATATGGTTTGGGATGGAGTCTTTTTGCTGGGGGTATGATTTCCCGTACCATACGAGATCTGCCGGATGAATCGGATCAGGTTACCGGAAAATACGGGATCTATTTTAATAACCTGGAGACTTTTACAAACAATTATAATATTGTGAAAAATTATCTTCAGAATGGGAGCGGGCCCAATGATCAGAAGGCTTTTAGACAAATTTTTGAATCCGTGCTGTTCAACCGTTTTGATAATAGCTATGATCTGTACCAGTATAACTTTATGGGCTATACCGGACGGTTCTTTATTAAAAGAGATGAAACAACGGGATTCCTTAAGTTAGTAAAACTGGATAAAAATAATTTTAAAATAGATTTTACTTTTGACAGTAAAAATGCACCCTTAAAGTTTGAAATTACTGATGATAAGGGCTTAAAATATGTATTTAATGTTGTTGAGAAATCTTCACGTTCCTATCTGATCAATACGACCAATACGTCCAATGTGAATACCAATGATAATCTTGAATATCAGGATTTTAATACCGGATTTTACCTTAGTGAAGTGTATGAGGATAATAAATTATTAGTAAAGTTCAATTATACAAATGGTATTGAGCAGTCCGTATCCACTTTTATTGCTAAAAGAAGAGGACCGCTTCATCCTTTTGATGGAAGTCTTCAATATTCAGATTGCTATGATGATATTGTCAATACTTTCCCGGCTGATTATGAGACCTCAACGAGTTTAAACCATACCTATAGCCGATTTTTAGATAATATTGAGGTGAAAGACAGAGCCCGGGTTTACTTTGAATATACAGGAAACAGGACGGACAGCAATCTTACGATGCCTAATAATAACAAAAAACTCAGTAAAATCATCATAAAAGATTTTTTTGGCAATGCGCTTACCAAGCAGTATAATTTTGACTATGGATATGATTCAAAAATGATGCTGAAAAAAGTATCCATTCTTGATAAAGATGTACAGGAAGACCATGCTTACACTTTCACATATGGAGGAAATTCTAAACAACTACAATATGCACCAGAAGATATAAGAGGCGACTTGTGGGGGCATTACCGATGTGTACAGCAGACACCAATTTTAGATTTGCTTGCTCCTCAAACGATGTTTGAATCTTCGCCCGGATGTATAGAAAAAGATGTCCTTACTAAAATGAAGCTACCTACCGGAGGAGAAATCCGGTATAATTATGAATTGAACAGGTTCAATTATAAACCAAGTTCTATTACACAAAGTCAGGATCCAACGGCTAATCTGATAGAACCCATAACCGATTTTTCATCCAATCTTGGGAACTGGAATACCATGTCTTCGTATGTAACGATCAATAATTTTGGACAGAGTCCAGCTTATTTTTTTACGCTTACCGAACCACAGGAAATTTTATTTAATTCTGAAAACGGAGTGTATATGAGCGAACCGTGGGCTTTGAATTTTTATAAACTCAATGAAGCTACAGGGCAGATGGAAAATGCAATGGTGCAGGCTTTAGGTCCGCTTATTGAGATAGATCCTAATTATAATCCGTGGCAAAAAAGAAGTTTTCCTGCAGGGAAATACTATGTGACCTTAAGTACCGTATCTGGGAATATGCCTAATAATCCCATCCCTACGAATTTTACAGCAAGATTTTCCGGGTATTACCGAAAGCCCAATAATTCACTTCATTATCTGTCCGGAGGAGGAATCAGGATCAGAGATGTTGAATTCTATAATGAAAAAGGGCTGCAAAAGAAGAAACTCTATGAGTATAATGACATTACAGATCCTTCCAAGAGCAGTGGAGCACTGGTTTTCCCGATTCCTGTATTCCAATATGAAGAAGCATATAATAATATGTATTTATGCATTTCTCCTACTTCCACAGTTATGAAGCAGCATGGTTTAGATATGACCTACAACACGACATCCACAAAAAACGTTCTTTCATCAGAGAAAACAAAGGGTGCGGATGTCGGCTATCAATATATTACCGTTAAGGATATTGATTACATAGCCAACTATGATTCATCTGTTTTTAAAGGAAAAACAGTTCATCAATTTTCAAGTCCTATCGATTCACCCAATCCTCTGTTTTCCCATTTTTCGATGTCTCCTCCTGCGGCCTATACTCAAAATACCGACTATCGCAGAGGCAATCTTCTGAATAAAAAAGTGTATGATTCCAATAACAATATGCTTTTACAGGAAGAAAATACCTATGATGATCATTCCACCACTGAGATCACAGGTATTAATTTTCTGATTAAAAATAATTTTATTTTCAACAGGTTCAATACTTTTCATATTGATAATTATGAGTCATACAAGTTTAGCATGAATAAGTGCAGTAGTATGTACTCTTTCTTATGTGAATATACTTCTGCAATAGGATTCGGTGTCAATCCAATGTCTTTTGTTCAGTACTATTTTTCTAAAGAAATTGTAGGGAAAACCAATCTGATACAGTCTAAGAAAACCCAATATTTTCCTAATAATAAAAAACTGACCACGATTGAAGATTATACGTACAATTCCGGAGATTATATTTCAAAAAGCAAAACGACTTCATCAGACAATACAATAGATGAGACTTCTTATAAATATCCATTTGAGATAGGAAATCTGTTTCTTATGAATAAAAATATAGTAAGTGTACCACTAGAAACGGAAACCAAAAAAGACGGAGTAACGCTTTCTAAAGCAGAGACATTATACCCGGTAAGTCAGGCCGATGCAGATACAAAAACTTCAGGGCTGGCATTACCTTATCAGATCAATTCTACTGATTTATCAAATGCTTTTTCAAAAGAAGTTTCGTATGATAAATATGATGAAATGGGAAATGTACAGCAGTATACCGCAAGAGACGGAGTTTCAACGGTTATTATCTGGGGGTATAATAAAACCCTTCCTATTGCTAAAATTGTAGGGATTACCTTAAGTGAAATTCCTGATGCCGTTATTACCGCTGTCGTTACTTCTTCCAATGCTGATGCAGCCAATCCGGCTATTGAATCTACTTTAATTAGTGATTTGGTAATTTTCAGAAAAGCCATTGAAGCGCTTCCAAGAAGAAGACCTCAGATTACCACCTACACCCACGACCCTTTAATTGGGGTAACCAGTATAACCCCTCCGTCAGGAATAAGAGAAAATTATATTTACGATGCTGCCAACAGACTTCAGCAGGTAAAAAATATGGAGCAGCAAAAGGTGAAGGAAATGAAATATAATTATAAACACTAAACCGATGAAAAAATTAATAATCCCAATAGGAATCCTTATAACGGGAACTGTCAAGTCCCAGCTTTCCACGATTCCCAATACAGAAAATTATGTTCAGACCAAAACATACCTTGATTATAACGGAACCTCAGTAACAAAATCCTCAGAAACGGTTCAGTATCTGGATGGGTTGGGAAGACCCAAACAAATAGTCAATATAAAATCATCACCTTTAGGAAAAGATGTCGTTATTCCTGTTGTATATGATCAGTTTGGAAGACAGATAAAAGAATATCTTCCTATTCCTCAGAATGGTACATCAAATGGAGCTCTTATTTCCGATCCCTTACTTAATGTAGCCAGTACACCGTATGGTCTGGAAAAGATTTACACAGAAAAAATAATTGAAAACTCCCCTTTAGACAGGGTTCTGGAACAGAAACAAGTGGGGAATGACTGGAATACAAAACCTGTGAAATTTGGCTATGATGTGAATACTGCAGAAGATAAAGTAAGAAAGTTTGCAGCCCCTACAACCCTGGCTAATGGTATCACCACCTCAACAATCAGCAATGATGGAATGTATGGAGATTTTCAGTTGTATAAAAATACAGTGGCGGATGAAGATGAAAATAAAACCATTGAGTTTAAAAACAGCCGAGGACAGGTGGTATTGGTGAGGAAAGTCATTAGTGCTACGGAAAACGCAGATACGTATTACGTTTATAATAAATATGATCAGTTGGTTTTTGTAATTCCGCCGCTTTTATCTCAATTAGCCAGTTGGGGAATGCCGGAGCATGATGCATTAGCTTATCAATACCGTTATGACGGAAGAAACAGGCTGGTAGGAAAAAAGCTTCCCGGTAAAGGCTGGGAATTTATGGTCTATGATACCCAGGATAAACTTGTGGCTACTCAGGATGCCGTGTTAAGTGGAAAAGGGCAGTGGCTGTTTACCAAATATGACCAGCTCGGAAGAGTTGCTTATACAGGAATCAGTACTGGAGGAACATGGGCACAGGAACAGGCTAAAGTGGGAAACTTCAGATTCAATAATGTTAACAGAATAGGAACGATAGGTTTTTCCAATAAAGGAATGGATGTGTATTACGGAAATGCAGATTTCTCCTACCCGGAATCTTCTTCTTTGGTGACTTTATTATCGGTCAACTATTATGATACCTATCCGGGATACAGCTTTAATCCGGCACTTCCTGCGAATACAACGGATATGACTGTTTTAACGGATACCTCTTCTGCTGATGGAAGAAGTACAAGAGGACTTCCTTTGGTGAGTCTGGTAAAAAATATTGAAGATGATAACTGGACAAAAAGTTATAGCTATTACGACACCAAAGGAAGAGCCATTGGAAGTCATTCTATCAATCATTTAGGAGGATATACCAGAGCACAGTCTGAACTTGATTTTGCGGGATTGCCCAAGAAAACGGTTACGATTCACAAGAGATTGGCAACCGAGCCTGGAATTACGATCACAGAACGTTTTGACTATGATAATCAGAACAGATTATTGGTTCATAAACATCAGGTAGATGATAAACCGGAACAGACTCTTGCCGAAAACAGCTATAACGAGATCTCTCAGCTTACGAATAAAAAGGTAGGTAATAATCTTCAAAGTATTGACTATAGCTATAATATCAGAGGCTGGCTGACCCATATCAATAAAGATCAGATGTCAGTTCCTGATTTGGGAGGAAAACTGTTTTCTTACAAGATCAAATACAATCAGATGACCGGATTGGAGAATCCTGATCCTGCATTATTCTCCGGGAAAAATGTAAAGCCAAAATATAACGGAAATATAGCAGAAGTAGACTGGAGAGCGGTAGAATCTATAGGAGCCAATCCTCCCACAGAACCTAAGAGATACGGCTATACCTATGATGCTTTAAACAGACTTACGGCAGGGTATTATCAAAATCCTGTAAACCCTTACAGCAAAGAACATACGGAATCTTTAGCCTATGACCTGAATGGGAATATAAAAAACCTTTACCGTACTTCTGCCATAGAAGGAAGTACTACAACCGCTACAGTGATTGATGAGCTGGAATATATTTACGGATCAAATAACCTGACCAATCAGGTTTCTGTGATTAAAGATCATAAAAATAATCCTTCAGGATACGAAGGAGGAGGAGGAACTATTTTATATGACCTTAATGGAAATATGGGACAGATGCCTGATAAAAACATTAGCAAGATCACTTACAACCATCTGAACCTTCCCAACAAAATAGAATATGGAACTATGGGTTTTGACGGGATGCATCATTATCTGTACAGAGCAGATGGAACTAAGGTTCAGAAAAAGCTGCCAAAATTTGAATGTGGTTTTGCCAGCTGCTATACAATAACCGGAATTACAGATTATCTGGATGGATTTCAATACTATCACAGTGAATCTGATAACAATGGCGGAGGTGGTGGCGGAGGTCTTGAAGGATTTCTTATGACCACTGAAAAGGCAAAATATGCCTATGAGCAGCAGGCTTACAGCGCAGAAAGTGGGATTGCTGCAACACAGGGAGCTCCTTTGGGAATAACTACTGTAAAGACTCCCTATCTTATGTTTTTTCCTACAGCAGAAGGATTTTATGATTACCAAAAAGATCAGTATATTTACCAATATAAGGATCATCTTGGAAATGCAAGGATAAGTTTTGGAAGAAACAGCGCAGGCGCTCTTGAGATCACAGATGCCAATGATTATTACCCATTTGGGATGAACCATCTGAAGACCGGAAATGCATTTTATGGATCAGGAAGTTATAAGAATTATAAATATAATGGTAAGGAGCTTCAGGAAGGTGGAATGTATGACTATGGGGCGAGGTTTTATATGCCGGATATTGGAGGATGGGGAGTTGTTGACCCGCTGGCGGAAACTTCCAGACGTTGGTCAACATATACTTATGCTTATAATAATCCGATAAGGTTTATTGATCCTGATGGTAGGGAAGCAACAGGATGGATTAAAGATAAAAAATCAGGGGAAGTATTTTGGGATAAAAATACAAATAGCCAAGGGCAGTTTAATAAAAATTACAAAGGAAAAGAAAGTTCCTTTGCTTATGTAAGTAATAAAAATGATTCAAGTACTTACAATCTTCCTAACGGTTCTGGCTCACTAACAATGAATACTTGGGTAGAAAACAGCAGCGAAGATGGTCTTATAGCTCCAGAAATTACAATGACTTTTACATCAAGTAATGAGAAAACAAGCTCCGGATGGTTTCAAACTTATATATCCAATACTCCTGATTACGATGGAAGTGAAAAAAGTTCAATACCAGGTGCTTTAGATGAAAGATTGGATGGAGAAGGTAAAGTGCAGGGATCAAAAGATTTTACAAAACCTGAATATTTTGATGTTCCAAAGCTTAATAGCCTTCATGATACTCCTCAAAGAGAATATTTTGGAAAGAAAGTTGATAAAAACTCTTCTTCAGCAGTAAAATGGGATGCTCAGTCTTCAATGATTATTAACGGTAAAGCTTCGTTTACTGTAAAATGGGGATTTACGTTATTTGGAACAGGGGCAAAAGACCATAAATATAATGCTCCAAGAATTATTAATCCTGATAAAATAACACAACAACATACAAATGCAATACCTTACTTACATGAATAAGTTTTTAATTTTAATTTTATTTGCTGTTTCCATAAATTTATGGTCTCAAAGTTTAAAGTTTGGCTACCCAAAAGAAGTTGAATCCAATGATATAATATTATTAAATATGTTTAAACACAGAGATGGAAGATTTATTGATGAGTCAGAAATAAATAATCTTTCTACCTTTCTTAAAGATCATAATAATAAAAAGTTTAAGATTAGAATACATATGTTTGGAGGTGCGTCAAAAGGAGTCCTAGCATATACTAAAAGTCTGAGTAATAATTTAAGCAAACAGTTAGCGGAGTCCACTAGCAATATTGTTGAGATAGAAAATTGCGGGGATAAATATCCAATATTTTGTGTAGAAAAAACTGAATTTAAGCGTAGGAATAATAATAGGATAGAAATTATTTGTCTCTAAATCACCCTGCTGCTGCACGAATCCCTTCGTGTGGCATTTTTCTTAATAATTAGTTTTGATAAACTATCTCATTTTATATATTTACCTAAAACATATAGTGATCTAAAAGCTATTAAAGAGAACCCTAAAGAAAGCATAAAAGAATTTTTATTAGATTTCTTTTTGAAAGAAGGTGTAAAAAGTTCGAATATTAACAAGTACCAGTTCTGGCGACATGATAATAAACCTATTGAACTATGGAGTAACAAAGTTATCTATCAGAAAATTAACTATATCCATCAAAATCAGGTTGAAGCGGGCTTTGTTTTTCGTGCAGAAGATTATAAATACAGTAGTGCAGCTGATTATTCTGATGAAAAAGGAC
>JASLCD010000298.1 GCA_030146295.1 Chryseobacterium sp. | reverse complement strand
CTTTCACTGTTACAAACAGCTTATAGGAATGTCCATGCATATTTTTACATTTCCCATCGTAGTTGTAAAGCACGTGAGCTGTTTCAAATGTAAAAATTTTTGTAATACGTATCATACTGCAAAGATATGACAAAACAGCTTAACATAGAAAAGACTGTTTCTATTACAGCGATTTTAAATATTCTTTAATCAATTTTTAACGTTAGGTTATTATCCCGGGAGCCATCAACATTGATTGCGTTGTAAGGAACAGAAAGCCATCCGTTTTTATTCATAACAAATTTAAATTCATAGGTTTTTCCTTTTTCAAACTGAGATTTTGGGATTGCCAGTTCAAAAGTAGTATTCTTTTTCAGATTCATATAGTACGCTTGATTATCAGGATTCCAATCGTTAAAAGAGCCAGCAACTGAAATATTTTTGATAAACTCTGCACTTTGCTTTTCCGGGAACCGGTAAGAAAAGATAATGTGATCCTTTTCTGTACGATATCCATATATTTCTTTTTTAAGATTGGGATGAACAAGAGGTTCAGACTTTGTATATTCTTCTGCCAGCGGATATGGATTCAGCAAACGTGAATCCATAATACCTGCTATCTGATTGATCATGGTGTAATACACCGGAAATTCTTTATACCCACTGTACATGACCATTATCGCTATATTGTCCGCTGGAAAAATTCTGTAGGCGCTTACATTTCCACCTGAAAAATCATAAGACTTTATAGTATTAAAGGTTGGCATATCCCAGCCATGAGTAAAGGTGATATTTTTATTTTTATATTCAAACGGTTGCCACATCAGATCTTGTGTGGCAGGTTTCAGAAAATCATTTTTGCTAAGATGAATACTCCACTGTAAAAAAGCAGGCAAGGCAATAGCCAAACCATTGGCAGGATGAGCTCTCTTTCCTTCTACAAAAGTAGATTTCTCATATTGACGGGTATCTTTGTTGTAGATATATTTAATGATCCTGTTAGGAATTTTCTCCAGGGAGTTAGATGAAAACACGACCTGGTTTTTAGTATCTGCGAACTGATTTTTCAAGATATAGTCCTCAAATTTTTCTCCTGTAATTTTCTCAATGATCATTGCAATCAGCATATAATTTGTCTGGTTGTATCTGTAATCAGCTCCGGTTTCAAATTCCATTTTTTCTTTTGATAACCGTTGTATAACTTCAGCGTTGGAAGCATCCATTGTAATATCACTGAAGCGAATCCAATCCGGAAGCCCTGAGGAATGGGATAACAAATTTTTCACTTTAACCTTTTGCCATTCTTCCGGTACATGATCAATATATTTTGAAATGTTATCTTCCAGCGATACCTTTCCCTGTTCAACAAGCTGAAAAAGCCCAACGTTAGACATCAGTTTTGTGGTAGAATATACTCTGAACATTGAATGGGCATTTACCTTTTTATTACTTTCCAGGGTTTCTGTTCCATAATATTTCTGGAAGATTATTTTATGATCCTTTACGATACCCACAGCCATTCCCGGGATCTCATTTATCTTAATGACTTTTTTTATATAATCATCGATGGCTTTTGTCTGTTCTGCAGTCTGGCTATAACCGGTAAAGAAAAAGCTTAAAAAGAATATTGTTAAAAGGGATGGCTTCATGGTATTATTGTTACATGTTCTTTAGTTAGAACATCTGTAGGACCTATTGTATTACATGAAGGAAAAATTATCTGCCATTTTCCGGTTTCAGTTCATCGGTTTCAAAACCTAATTCGTTCAGATAGCACAGCCCATCTTGTTTTCCTATAGAAGTAACACCTGACCATCCGTTTTTGAGTCCAAGCAAAATAAGCTGTCTGATGTATTTGGGTTCATTCATATTGACCTCATCTTCTGAATCTGTTATTCTATTTCTCAACGTAATGCCTGATTTTAGGGGCTGGCCAATAATATAATAATCAGCAGTTACAAATTCTATGATTAAAGGAGTACGTTTTTGCCCGCTTAGAAATATTTTCACAGTCAAAACATTTGTTTTCGTTTCAGAATGATAGTGACTGACTACTGAATACAGATACTCAGCTGCATTGACCGTTATTTTTCTTAATTTACTTTTCATCTCCTTATTTTTCAACTTATTTCAGAGATTATTTTATCGTTTTTTCAAATTTGTGAATAAGCTTATATTCTTTATCTTTAATCACGATATCATAATTTCCTTTATCCAGAACTAAAAAACGACTATCTTTTGATGTATTGAGTTCAATAATATCCGCCGGAATTCCCTCTTTTTCCAATTCTCCTTTCCTGTAAGCCAAAACCAAAACCGGATATGCTGAAATTTTAGAATCCGGGATTTTATAAAACTTTCGGTTTTCCTTCAGCATCCAATCTGGTCTGCCATTGATGTATTGGGTAACGGGATGAATGATTTTAATATCGGTATACAATTCTTTGTCTTCGCCGTTATAGATCAATTGGTTTTCATCTTTCAAAACAACAGGAACAGTATGGCTTACCAATCTTAAAAGCGGTTCATTGTATTTCGGGGAACTTTTTTCTGAAAACTGGGTCTGGTCAATAGTTAATGGATTGATCCCTGTTAAATCTGAAAGTCGTCCGGCCATCGTTTTTTCCCAGGATTTGTGAACCCCTTCATAGGCGTGCTGATACCCACAATAGATCAGATATTTTCCTTTCTGGTTTTTCTGCATAAAATCGAAAATATTCTTTGCTTCTCCAATTTCCCGTTCTTTATTATTGCCTTCAGCTTCGTATGGGAAAAGCTTAAATCCAATTTTCAGAGCGTTGTAAATAAAATTTCCGAATTCCGGTTCCTTAGAATAATATCCGCTGTTGAGGGTAGCAAATTTCACAGTATTTAAAGAATCTCCTTCCAGTGTTTCGATGCCCAGATATCTGTATCCTTTGTCATATAAACCCTGCAGTAAAGAGGAAGCAAAGGTTCTGTGGCTGGCATTATGATGAGCTTCATTGATAATAATGATTTTCTCATTGGCCGCTTTTTTTATAATATACTCTTTGGCATTAACCGGAATTAATTTTGTGAACTTCAGACTATCTGCAGCACTTAGTTTTTTCACTCTTCCGAAAGCCTGATCCCAGCTTTCCAGTGCGGGTTTATATTGTCCGCTTATGGAGTAATAGGTAGCCCCCATCTGACTTCTCCAGGATTCACTTTGGGTAGTGTCCGCCACCTTTTTCTTCGTATCCTCCATAAACCAGTAAGGGTTCTCCTGAGCATAACATGCCATGCTAAGAAACAGCAAAGCCAGTGAATAAAAGATTTTCATGGTATGTAGTTTTTGATTAATAATTACCCTCCGGTAAGCAACAAATTTAGAGCCAATAGCATAAGGAACTCTATAAGTCATTGATGAATCTCGACTTATTTACCGTTACTTTATTTTTAAAAGCTTTATAGATCTGATCCTGATTAATATTACTCCGGGTAATCAAAACAGGAGCTTCATTATTTTTAACCATTATTTTAGAATAGCCTAGATCGGAAGAAAATGGATTTGAATTCCAGGAATAATACAATTCTACTTCTTTAATCATACTGAAGTCAATTTTTCTTTCTGTCCCATTCTCTTTATTAAATAGCACGATTTGTTTCTCCAGCATATTGATCTTAATTTCTTCTCTTAAGTTCTGCAAATAATATTTCCTTCTAATCAATGCAGTGCCTAAAAATAGATAGGTAAGAAAAGAGAAAAATAGATATAACGACATACCCTATTTTTGATAACTGCATATCATTCCACTCCAAAAAAGCCTTTCGCAATATCATCCCAGAAACAAAAACAGAAAAAATAAGGTAAACATATCCAAATACCAAATGGCCTACAACTCTGTTCCTTTTATATTCAAACTCCAATTCAATACTGATAAAAATGATTTATTCTGCTTCTCATCCATCTAGAAAAATTTCTCGAGCCAGCCGCTTTCCAGCCGCTTGATCTTTTGGGTTTCCGGATCAAAAAGAATCCAGAGTGTACTTGAGTCTACCACAAGCTCATCATGGCAGTAAAACTCAACTTTTCTTGGCTGTTTGGCTCCTTCAGGAGTCATGGGATAGGTTCTTACTGTGATTATATCATTCAGATAAACCTGTTTTTTATATTGGATGTGATGATCCAGAAGCATCCAGGCATCGTTGGCATATTCGGTTTGATGTTTTAGAAGCTCCCAATGTTCTGCAGCCACTTCTTCCACCCAATGTACATATTGTACGTTATTCACATGACTGTTCTGGTCAATATGCTCTTCGGTTACCTTTATCTGTTTTTCGTACATTAAATTCATGTTCATAAAAAGTTTACTCAAATGTATCATTTTAAAAACAGAACTTCTATTTTCCGGATAAAAAAAAACGGAATCAGAGATTCTCTGATTCCGTTCAATATTCGGTATAATATAATTTTTATTTAGATTTCCCAGCCGGTTTAGCTGCAGTTGCCGTAGCACCTAATTTACTTTTTACAATAGCAGTAATATCTTCACTTCCGTCTGTATAAAGTAAGTTATTAGAATCTTGTGCTGCTGTATCAAACACATAGCTCAGGTTTTTTTCTTTAGCTACAGCAAAAATAACGTCTCTTACTTTCTTTTGCAGTGGAGTAAGCATTTCGTTTTGCTTAGCAGAAATATCTTTAGCAGCCTGTGCTCTTGTTTCTTCTATCTTTTTACCTAACCCTTGCAATTCTGTCTGTGCTGCGATCAGTTCTTTAGTTACCGCTTCTTTGTTGGCCTCGCTTAAAGTTTTTTCTTTATCCTGTGCTGCCTTCAGCTTAGTCTGATAATCATTGATCAGCTTCTCAATTTCAGCCTGTTTTGTTTTAGTCAGATTATCAATTGTAGTTCCTATAGTTTTTACTTCAGATAAACCTGCAAAAACTTCTTCCGTGTTTACACTTCCAATTTTCTGTTGAGCATTTGCAGCATTTGCAGTAAGTGTTAATCCTAATGTAATAAAAAGTACTTTAATTAAATTCATTTTTTAATAATATTTTTTCGTCCCCAAATATAATTCAAATTTCAATTACTTATCCTATGACATATATTCCTTTATTATTAAAAAACCTGAATGAAATAAAAACAGGTTCACAGCCTTTTAAACAAGGAAAAACCTTCCAACAAGGAAGGTTTAACATCAAAAAAATATGGAAAAAAATGACTAATGGAACTGTGCGGTTTCTGTAGAATCTTTCATGGCTACAGTAGCTGAAGATCCGTTTGTAACAACATTCTGTACTTCGTCGAAATACCCTGTCCCTACAAAAGACTGATGTTTCACCGCTCTGAATCCTTTCTGCTGCAAAGCAAACTCACGCTCCTGCAGTTCTGAATATCCAGCCATTCCTCTTTCTTTATAGGCTAATGCCAGCTCAAACATTGCGGTATTCAAAGCATGGAATCCTGCCAATGTAATAAACTGGAACTTATACCCCATTTTTGCCAGCTCCTCACGGAAGGTAGACATCTCCTCTACACTAAGCTTTGCAGCCCAGTTGAATGAAGGTGAACAGTTATAAGCAAGCATTTTTCCAGGGAATTTGGCATGAATACCGTCTGCAAATCTTCTTGCCTGCTCCAGATCAGGATTTGAGGTTTCCATCCAGATCAGGTCTGCATAGGGAGCATAGGACAAGCCTCTGTCAATTCCCTGTTCTACTCCATTTCTTACAACATAAAATCCTTCCGTAGTTCTTTCTCCTGTTACAAATTTTTTATCCCTGTCATCAATATCAGAGGTCAGTAAATCTGCTGCATCGGCATCTGTTCTTGCAATAATAAGGCTTGGAACTCCCAGTACATCAGCAGCCAGACGTGCAGCAATCAGTTTGTTAATAGCTTCCTGAGTAGGAACCAATACCTTTCCGCCGAGATGTCCGCATTTTTTTGCAGAAGAAAGCTGATCTTCAAAATGTACACCTGCTGCGCCAGCTTCTATCATCTGCTTCATCAGCTCAAAGGCATTCAGGTTACCTCCAAAACCTGCTTCTGCATCTGCAATAATGGGTACCAGATACTCTTTATCTCCGGTTCCGCTTACAGATTGTACCTGATCTGCTCTCAATAGTGCATTATTAATTTTCTTTACTACAGAAGGCACCGAATTGGCAGGATACAGTGATTGATCGGGATACATTTCTCCTGAAAGATTGGCATCTGCTGCGACCTGCCATCCTGAAAGATAAATAGCTTCCAGCCCGGCATCTACTTCCTGGACTGCCTGATTGCCTGTAAGGGCACCAAGCCCGGCCACATAATCCTGGTTATTTAATTTGTTCCAGAATTTTTTGGACATTTCCGTAGCAATGGTGTACTCTATGGTATAAGAACCCCGCAGCTTTAAAACTTCTTCTGCGGTATACGGTCTTTTTACGCCGTTCCAGCGTGGGTTTGTCAGCCAGTCTTGTTCTATAGCCTGGATTTGTTCTTGTCTTGTTTTCATAATATTTGGATTTTGTTTGTTTAGGGTTGGTTTTCAAATACGGGGTTCGGGGTATAAGGTTCGAGATATGATTCTCAAACTTTTAAACACTCCTACTCTCTCAGACTAAATAAAAGGATATGCTTTAAGAGTTAAAAATTCCTCAAAATGTTCAGAGAAGATCAGTTCATTGAAAAGTTCTTTGGCAAGGTTGAATTTTCCATTTTTGAAACGGATTTCTCCAACATACTTTTCAATATGATCCATTTCTTCTTTTTCCCACTGTAAAATCATATGGCGGGTCAGCGTTCTGTCATCACTTAGTACGGCTTCATTTTTCAGCCATTGCCAGATCTGTGTTCTGGAGATCTCTGCAGTAGCAGCATCTTCCATCAAATTATAAATGGCGGCAGCACCGGTTCCCATCAGCCAGCTTTCAAGATAAAGGATTCCTACATTGATATTTTTTCTGACTCCTTTTTCGGTAATATCACCTTTGGGAATTTCAAGCAGATCACTTTCTGTTATATGATATTCAAATTTTCTGTCGATCTGGTTTTTGGAAGGCATATACCGGTCAAAAATATCTTTTGCCACTGAAACTAATGCAGGGTGCGCTACCCAGGTCCCGTCATGACCGTTTTTCACTTCCCTTTCTTTATCATTTCTTACTTTTTCAAAAGCAATATTATTGGCTTCATCATTATCTTTTACCGGGATTTGAGCTGCCATTCCGCCAATAGCATGCACATTTCTTTTATGGCATATTTCGATGACTCTTTTTGAATAAGCATTCATAAAGGGAGAAGTCATGGTCACCTGATCTCTGTCCGGTACAATAAACTCCGGAAGGTTTCTGAATTTTTTGATGTAGGAAAAAATATAATCCCATCTGCCACAGTTCAGTCCGGCACTGTGCTCTTTTAATTCGAATAAAATCTCATCAATCTGAAATGAGGCAGTAATGGTTTCGATTAAAACGGTAGCCTTAATTGTTCCCTGCTGAATTCCCAGATAGTTTTGGGCAAAGACAAAAACCTCATTCCACCATCGGGCTTCTTTATAATGTTCCAGTTTTGGAAGATAGAAATAGGGACCACTTCCTTTTTCTAATAGCAACTTTGCATTTCTGAAAAAATACACTCCAAAATCAATCAGTGAACCGGAAGTTTTTTCCCCATTGATTTCAATATGTTTCTCCGGAAGATGAAGACCACGTGGGCGAACCTGTAAAACAGCTATCTTCTCATTAAGAGTATAGACTTTCCCTTTTTCGTTGACAAAATCAATACTTCGATGAATAGCATCAGAAAGGTTTATCTGGCCCTGAATACAGTTTTCCCATACCGGCGAACTGCTGTCTTCAAAATCTGCCATAAAGGTAGAAGCCCCGGAGTTCAACGCATTGATAATCATCTTGCGGTCTACAGGTCCCGTAATCTCGACTCTTCTATCCAGCAGATCTTCAGGCAGCGGTGCACATATCCAGTTCCCATCACGAATCTTTTCTGTTTCTTTTAAAAATTCAGGAAGATTTCCCTGATCAAAATTCTGCTGTGTATTTTTTCTCTCTTTTAAAAGTTCAAGTCTTTTCTGATTGAAGTTCTGATGAAGTGCAATCAGAAAATCTACCAAATCCGGAGTAAAAACTGCTTCAAACTGCTTCTGAGCTTTTATTTCTAATTGAGTTTTGGTTTCCATAACATATTGATTTTGTGATTTGATATTACAAACATAAATAAAAATATTCACAAACAGCGAACGTTCGCTAAATTTATTTAAAATTTATTATGCGAATAATCGCATCTATTTATTTATATTTGAGTAATGAATTCAGAAAGTGACTTTATCAAAACAGTTTTCGGCCTAAAACTGAAACAGCAGAGACAAAAGAAAAACTGGTCTCTGCAGGACCTTGCCGTAAAAACAGGATTATCAAAATCTTACCTTAACGAAATTGAAAACGGAAAAAAATATCCCAAACATGATAAGATCATTCAGCTATCTGAAGCACTGAACTGCACTTTTGACGATCTGGTTTCTACCAAACTTGATAAAAGCCTGGCACCTTTCAATGAAATCCTACAGTCTGATTTTTTCAAAGAAGTTCCATTGGAATTGTTCGGGATCAACAAAAACAATCTTATCAGCATCATCAGTGATGCTCCCAAAAAAGTGACTGCTTTCATCAATGCACTGATCGAAATTTCTCAGAATTACAATCTTGGAAAGGAAAGGTTTTATTTTGCTGTATTAAGGTCATTCCAGGAATTGTATGACAATTATTTCCCGGAAATTGAAGAAAAAGTAGATCTGTTTATTCAGGAAAATCAGGTACAATCCGGAAAAAATTTAAAGTCTGAGGTTCTGGAAAAAATTCTTACAGAAAAGTTCAGCTACACCATTCAGTCTGAAGATTTTGAAAAATATGGAACTCTGGATAACCTTCGTTCACTTCTTATTCCGGAGAAAAAATTATTACTATTGAACCAAAAACTGGAAAAGGATCAGAAAACATTTATTCTCGCTAAAGAAATCGGATTCAATGTTCTGGAACTAAAAACCCGCCCGAATACATATTCATGGCTTGACTTTGGAAGTTTTGAAGAGATTCTTAACAATTTTTACGCTTCTTATTTTGCGGGTGCATTATTAATTTCAAAAGAACCTGCCATTGAAATGACTTCAGAGTTCTTCCAGCACAATACTTGGGAGTCTAAAAATTTTGAGAATCTTATCAACAGCTTTACCCACTCTCCTGAAACATTCTATTACCGGCTGACTAACATCCTTTCCGCTGAAATGGGAATAAAAGATCTGTTTTATTTATGCCTGGTAAAAAAGAAAAATTCGGATAAGATTCAGATTTTAAAAGAACTTCATCTGAACCACCAACAGGCTCCTCATGCCAACGCTACCAATGAACATTATTGCAGAAGATGGATTGCTGTGAAAAATCTTGATCATTTAAAAGAAAATGAAACCCTGACTGATGCTCAAATATCCCATTATAAAGATCAGGGAATAAGTTATCTTGTTATTTCTACTTCACAAAAGAATCCTTTTTCGGATGGAAGCAACAGAAGCTACTGTCTCGGTATTTTATTGAATTCTCAAACCATCAAAAAAATAAGTTTTATAAAATCTCCTTCTTTAAAAACCATCAATGTTGGAGTTACCTGTGAATCCTGCAGTATTGCGGATTGTGAAGTGAGACAAGCACCACCTGTAAGACTGGAAAAGGAACATTTCAATCTGAGTATGAAAAGTGCTGTGGAGAAGATCAGGAAGAGGTTTGAGAATTAAATGGTGAATCGTGAATCATCACTGTTGTTGCATGATTCCTGGTACGTATTGGGGTTGATGTTTTTTAGTCTAGGTATAATTTCTTAAACGCTGAATTCGGAACGTTTTCTATTATAATTTAGCATACTTTTTACCTCTGCTAAATAAAATACCCTTGCTAACAATATGAAATAACAACCTTGTGAGCATTCGCGTTACTAATCATTCATTATTGACTTTGTGAAGCAAAAATTGACAATTTTTTATATCTTAGTACAAAACACACTTATGATATTGGATATTTTGTTTCCCAACCGCTGTATCCACTGCAGCAGAATCATTGATTCTGAACTTCTGGTATGTGATCTTTGTTGCAGCCAGATTCATTTCACCCATTATTCCTATTTTGAAAATAATCCGATTAAGGAAAAATGCAGTTTATTTTTTCCTGTTGAGAACTCCTTTGCTTTACTGCAGTTTGAAAAGGAAAGCTTGAGCCGGCAGATCATTCATGAACTGAAATACAAAGGCAGAGAGAAGACAGGGAAGATTATCGCAGACTGGACAACAGAACGTCTGGATTTTAATAATGAAAAGCCTGATCTTTTGGTAAGTGTCCCACTTCATCCAAAGAAAATGAAGGAACGGGGATACAATCAGCTTCATTTGTTCACAGAAACTTTATCTGAGTTTTATAAAATTCCTTTCAACCATGAATTAATCAAGAGAAATCATTATTCAAAGGCACAAGCATTAAAGGATAAGAAACGCAGACTGGAAGCTGTCAATACATTTTCCATCACCCAATCTGTTACCGGAAAACACATTCTTCTTATTGATGATGTTTTTACCACAGGAAATACTATTTCATCGGTTGCATGGGAGATTTTAAATGCCGGAGATAATAAGGTGAGTGTATTGGTAATGGCAATGGATGTTTGAGAGAAAATACGAGTAATGAGCTACGAGTTGCGGGATATCGGGATGTTGGCATGTTGGGATATATGATTAAATGTGTAATTCATATTCAGGATACTTTTGAACACTCCGTTGTCATCTATTTTCACCGTTCAATTCTTTTTCCTAATTTTCCGAAAAAACTAAATAACAATGCCCAATCTGATTTTATTACATGGAGCTTTAGGTCACAGCGATATTTTCACTCCTTATCTGGACACTTTCTCCCAGTATTTTACAGTACATACTCCTTTATTTTCAGGGCACGGAAACCGGGAACTTCCGGCAGAGGGCATTAGTATTGAGAAATACGCTGAGGAATTATCAGCCTATTGTGAAGCCCATAATTTGACAGATGTATCAATCTTCGGCCACAGCATGGGAGGTTATGCGGCGCTTTGTTACGCAATGAAAAGTCCTGAAAATGTAAATTCCATTATAACCCTGGGAACAAAGTTTGACTGGACTGAGGAGCAGGCTTTAAAAGAAAGTAAAATGCTTAATCCTGATGTCATTCTTGAGAAGATTCCGCAGTATGCCCAACTTTTAGAATCACAGCACGGATCGAAATGGAAGCAGCTTCTTCCTGCTATTGCTGATTTAATGATTGGTTTAGGCAAAAATCCTCCGTTGGAAAACAATTTTACTGCGATTAATATTCCCATTCAGATCATGGTGGGAGATAAAGATAATATGGTAACTATTGAAGAAAGCTCACGGGTTTACAGAAGTCTTCCCAATGCAAAACTGGCCGTACTTCCGGATACAAAACATCCACTGGATAAAGTACGACCAGGTTTATTGTTGAACTTAATAAAAGATTTTTGGAATCTTTCTTAAATTATCTTTGAAGTTTTTCTCCGTAGCTAAGATCTCCGGCATCTCCCAATCCAGGAGTAATATAACCTTTTGATGTTAATTGTTCATCGATGGCTCCTACCCAGATATGGGCTTCAGGATAAGCATTCTGAATGGTTTCCACTCCCTGTCTTGAAGCAATTGCAGCTACAATATGAAGCTGGGTTGGATTTCCATTGGTCAACAGGTCTTTGATGGCTTCAATTAAAGATGCTCCTGTTGCCAACATGGGATCTGCTACGATCAACGGTCTTCCTTCGATGCTTGGACAAGTCAGATAATCCTGTTTGATTGAGAAATAATCGTTGGCATCGTGTTTTCTGTAGGCAGCTACAAAACCACAGTCAGCTCTGTCCAGATAATTCAGAATTCCTTCAAACAAGGGAACCCCTGCTCTTAAAATAGTTGTAATAACCGGCTGTACAGCAATTTCCCTGCTTTTTATTGTATCTAAAGGAGTTTGAATTTCAACTTCTCTATACTCCAGTCCTTTACTGATTTCAAAAGCGGCAATCTCTCCGATTCTTTCCATATTCCTTCTGAATCTCATTCGGTCATGCTGGATATCAACGTTTCTAAGTTCGTTAATCCATTCATTGACAAGAGAAAAGTTTTGCGATAAAATAGTAAGCATGAAATTTATTTTTTTTTAATTTCAGTTAATTGATATTAATTCCTGCAAAATTACAACTAAAAAACGAATTGAAAGATTGAGCCTTAGGAGAAATAAAGTATATTTATGAAAATTTCCCTATCTATTATATTTTAATTTTTTGATGATGAAAAGCCTTATTTTAGGAAAAATCAGTCCTGAGTTTATCAAAAAAGAAACTCTGCCTGAATTACTGGTTCCCACCTTTGAGAGATATAAAGACAAGACAGCCTTTATATTTAAAGATAAAAAAATATCCTATGCCGAATTAGACAGCTGGAGTAATGCTATTGCGCTGCAACTGCAGGATCAGGGGGTAAAACCCGGTGATCGTGTGGGAGTATGGTATCCGCGAAGTCTTGAGCTTCCCGTAGCTATACTGGGAATTTTGAAAGCGGGTGCTGCTTATATTCCTTTAGACCGTGAGATGCCTGAAGACAGGATAAAAAAAGTCTTTACAGATATCCATGTGAAAACTTATTTTTCCGATACAGATGCTCATATTCACTGCCTGCCTATAGAAATAATACCTCAGCCTCAACATTCCGTTCCTCCACCAGTTGTCAATTATACATCCGACCATTGGGCTTATGTATTATTTACCTCGGGAAGTACCGGAAATCCTAAGGGAATTCCTATCTCCCATCAGAATATCTGCCATTTGATCCGCTCTGAGCAGGATTTCATAGAAATAAAAGACACAGACACTATTTATCAGGGGTTTTCTGTTTCTTTCGATATGTGGTGTGAGGAAGTATGGATCAGTCTTTTTGCCGGAGCTACCATATGGATTGCTGATGCAACTACTGTAAAAGCAATAGATGAACTCAGTGATGTTTTAACGAAAAATAAAATCACGGTTCTTCATGCGGTTCCCAGTATATTAGCCATCATTGATGAGGTTCCTGCTATCCGACTGATCAATACAGGAGGTGAAGCATGTACCAAACAGGTACAGGAAAAGTGGGCTAAACCCTACAGAACGTTTATCAATAGCTATGGACCTACAGAAACAACAGTTTCATCCAATATGGCCAAACTGAATAATCAACAAGCATTGACAATCGGCCCTCCTCTTCCCAATTATCATGTTGCTGTTATTGATGAAAATATGAATATTGTTCCACGCGGAGAGCGTGGTGAAATGGTTATTTCCGGTCCTGGAGTAAGCAACGGATATTTTAATCTTCCTGAACTTACCGAACAGAAGTTTTTACCCAATCCTTTTCCGGAAGATCTTCCGGGAGACAGAATTTACAAAACCGGTGATGCAGTGGTTATACGGGAAGACGGATTCATCGATTTTCAGGGGAGAATAGATGATCAGATCAAGCTGCGCGGCTACAGAATTGAGCTTGGCGAAATAGAAACCCGGCTGAACCAGCTTCATGATGTTTCTTCAGCGGCTGTATCTGTAAAGGAAGATTCCAACGAACAGGGCCAGCTTGTGGGATACGTCGTCATGAACGACGAATCTTCTTTTGATGAAAATAATATGAGGAAAGAACTGGCAAAGTTTCTGGCCCCTTATATGGTTCCTATTTCGATTGTTATGATGAAGGAAATGCCGAGAATGCCGAGTGGTAAGATCGACAGAAAACGACTTCCTATCCCTGAAAGCTTTACCAGTCATGAGAAAAACGAAAATATAAATATTGATCCTGAAGCTCCTGTGGAAGAAAAACTTATCCAAACTCTGAAATGGGTATTTCCAGGAAAAGAAATTGATTTGAGTCAGGATTTTTTTACTGATTTGGGCGGACACTCTCTGCTGGCAGCTACCTTAGTTTCCCATCTTCGTCAAAAAGCAGGAATCCCTACGGCTTCCCTGAAGGAAATTTATGAAAACCGGCCTTTATCTGTTTATTCCGAATGTCTCAAAAATAAACATACTCAGTCTGCATCTCATCAGGAACCTTTTCACAGGGTTTCAACGTTTCAGTATATTGCCTGTAATATTGCCCAAACGATCAGCTTATTGGCCGTATTTGCTTTATTAAGCATTCAGATCTTTTTCCCTTATTTAAGTTATTATTATTTCCAGATCAACGGATATGGGCTGCACTATGCGTTACTGAGTGCTGTTTTACTTTATACTTTGATCCCGCCGGTATATTCGATCATTATCGTACTTACCAAGTGGCTTGTGATTGGAAAAATAAAAGAGGGAGACTATCCGCTCTGGGGATGGTATTATTTCAGATGGTGGCTGTGGAAAACACTTAAAAGATTAATGCCTTCCGAGTTTATTGTAGAAACACCTTTGTATCCGAAATATTTAAAAATGCTCGGGGTAAAAGTACATCCCAGCGCTCAATTAAGCTTACTTCCTATTGCTGCTGAAGATCTTGTAACCATTGATGAGAATGTGAATACCAGCTCTGGCTGCAGTATCGATAATGCTTCTGTTGAAAACGGTATTTTACGAATAAGAAAAGTACATATTAAAGCGCATGCTTATCTGGGTTCTTCTGTTATTGTATGTGGAGATACCGTTATTGAGAAGTTCGGGGAACTTCAGGATTTAAGCTGCCTTAATGAGGGAAAAAAAATCGGATTTGGAGAAGTATGGAACGGCAGTCCAGCTGAAAAAGTGAGGGTAAAATCCGGTGAAGAAGTTGAAGTACCCAAGCTGGCTTCTGCGAAAAAAAGAAACAGGTTTGCCTTGTTATATGCATGTTCCCTGTTTTTCTTTCCTCTTCTTATTGTTTTGCCTTTAGCACCTACTCTTTATACCCTGTACTATCTGGATGACCGTTCATCCGATTATAATTTTTATTATTTATGGCAGGCTCCGATACTTTCTACAGTGTATATTTTACTGTTTATCGGGGTTGTAAGTATACTGACCCGAATTTTACAGTACAATATGAAACCGGGTATCTATCCTGTGTACAGCTTTATGTATTATAAAAAATGGATAAAGGATCAGATTTTTAACCTTTCACTTATTATAGTACATCCCCTTTTCGCCTCTATATATATCAGTAAATTCTACAGAATGATGGGTGCTAAAGTGGGTAGAAATTCAGAAATATCAACTGCCAGTGATGTTTCTCACCATCTTTTGGAAATTGGGGAAGGTTCTTTTATTGCAGACGCTGTAATCCTTGGAGAACACGATGTAAGAAATGAGAAATTAATTTTATCAAAAACAACCATAGGAAACAATAGTTTTGTAGGAAACAGCGGATTGATACCCCAGGGATATGAGCTTGGAAATAATATGCTGATTGGTGTACTGAGTAAAGCTCCGTCTGAAGAACAACTGAAAAACTCGACTGAAAAAGACTGGTTCGGTTCTCCGCCGATAGGCCTTCCTTCCAGACAAAAATCTGAAATATTTCAGGATACTCTTACGTACAATCCACCATTCCGTCTAAAGCTTGCAAGAGCTATTGTAGAGGGGATCAGGATTATTCTTCCGCAGACAGTAGTTATTATCTGCAGCGTATTGTTCATTGCGTATACCAGTACTTACCTGGAAGGGAACATCCATTACCTTCTCTTGCTGGCTCCATTTTATTATTTAGGAATTGTTGCACTGCCTTCATTTTTCTTCACTGTATTACTGAAGTGGATATTTATTGGAAAGTACAAGAAAACCGAAATGCCAATGTACAGCATGAAAGTATGGCTGAGCGAAGGAATCACCACTATTTACGAAGCACTTCCTGTACAGTTTTTCCTTGACTTTTTGCGTGGTACCTTCTGGCTGCCGTTCTTTATGAGGTTTCTGGGAGTAAAAATCGGAAAAAAAGTCTGGCTCAATACAACAGACATTACAGAGTTTGACATGGTATCTATTGGAGATGAAACAATACTGAATGAAGACTGCGGACCTCAAACCCATCTTTTTGAAGACAGAATTATGAAGATAGGGAGTGTAAAAATTGGAAGCCAAACAACAATCAATTCAAGAACCATTATTTTATATGACAGTGAAATTGGAAATAATGTTAATATTGATCCGCTTTCTCTGGTAATGAAAGGAGAAGTCCTTTCTGATAATACGTCATGGTATGGAAGTCCGTTGAGAGGAAAATGACAAAGATGAAAGCCGGATGATCTAAGCAATTAAAGCTAAAATGAATCATAGCAGGAACTTCTTCCTGCTTCCAGCCCATAAAATAAAAAACTATTATGAACTATTCTATCAAAAAAATAAAAATCGCTGAAAACCTCCCTGTTGCAGATGAATTGGTAGGTGAGCTTCATATTTCGGAAAAAGAAATGAATAATCATACTGCTGACTGGAATCAAATCCGGGAAAACTATCTTCGTTTTATGATGGAGTGTGAGGAAGAAAATGACGGTACTTTTCTCATTGCAGAAATTGATGGAAAAGCAATTGGTTTTCTCTTCGGGTATGTTGAAGAGAGAGATGACAGCAACTTTGAACTCGGTGAGGGAGATGATCTTTATGTTTCAGAAGGATATGTAAAGAAAGAGTTTAGAAAACAAGGGATTTATTCCGCACTCAATAAGACATTTGAAGAAAGATATAAAGAGTATAGAATCCGAAAAATATACCGCTATACTCTTTGCAGCAATGATACCATGCAGCGCTGGCTTTCTTCTCAAGGTTACAGGCCAGTAAGACTGGTGTATGAAAAATGGCTGTAAATTCAGAAAATAACGATTCCTTCAGTTTAGACTAAAATAAAAAATCCGGTAATCAAAATTACCGGATTTTCTGTGAACATTTGTTCTTATTATTTCTGTCTGAAATACACTTCAATCGGAATTCCGGTAAACCCGAATTCTTTTCTCAACTGATTTTCAGTAAATCTTTTATAAGGTTCTTTCACATACTGTGGAAGGTTACAGAAAAATACAAACTGTGGGGACGGCGTAGGAAGCTGAACACAATATTTGATTTTAATATATTTCCCTTTCAATGCAGGGGGTGGTGTATTTTCGAAGATTGGAAGCATTACTTCATTCAGTTTTGAAGTTTTAATCTTCTTCTTACGGTCTTCATAAACCTGCATTGCTACTTCTACCGCTTTCAAAATTCTCTGCTTCGTTAAAGCTGAAACAAATAAGATTGGAATATCCTGGAACTGACCAATTTTATCCTTGATTGATTTTTCGAAATCACGCATTGTGTTGGTCTGCTTGTCTTCGATCAAATCCCACTTATTAACAAGGATTACAATTCCTTTTCTGTTTTTCTGAGCCAATCCGAAGATGTTCATATCCTGAGATTCCCATCCCTGTGTAGCATCCACCATAATGATTACTACATCAGAATACTCAATAGAACGGATAGATCTCATTACAGAATAGAATTCAAGGTCTTCATTTACCTTAGATTTTCTTCTCATCCCTGCTGTATCTACCAATACAAACTCGTGTCCGAATTTGTTATATAAAGTCTGGATACTGTCTCTTGTAGTTCCCGCAATATCGGTTACAATATTTCTTTCAACATCCAGTAAAGCATTGGTCATGGTAGATTTCCCTACGTTTGGACGACCTGCAATGGTGATTTTAGGTAATCCTTCAAAAGGATCTTTGTATTCTGTTGTTGGGAAGTCTCTAACGATGTCATCCAAAATTTCTCCTGTTCCTGAACCTGTAGCTGAAGAAATAGTGTAATATTTATCAATTCCTAACTGGTAGAATTCGGTTGCCGGAAGTTCTTCTTTCGCAGAATCTACTTTATTGATAACGATATAAATTGGTTTATTGGATCTTCTTAATAAACTGTAAATTTCGTGGTCTGTATCGGTAAGTCCTTCTTCCACATTCATCATAAAGATAATGGAAGTAGCCTCATCTACAGCCAATTGTACCTGCTTACGGATTTCTTCTTCAAAGACATCATCTGTACCAACATCATAACCTCCGGTATCAATTACAGTAAAGTCTACTCCATTCCAGTCGGATTTTCCGTAGTGACGGTCTCTGGTAACACCAGCGGTAGAATCTACAATAGCTTCTCTTCTTTCTAACAAACGGTTAAAAAGCGTGGATTTTCCTACGTTGGGACGTCCAACGATTGCGACAATATTTGACATAAAAAATGTTTAATAATCCTTCTGCTTATGCTCAGGATATGTTATTAATGGGTTACTCCAACTTTTGGAGCCCAATTTTTTGCAAAGATAAGATT
>JASLCD010000188.1 GCA_030146295.1 Chryseobacterium sp. | reverse complement strand
CTGTTGTATCATGGTCAGCAAGATATTTTTCTACTTTTTTGATGATTTCTCTGTCGTGAGCTCTTCCCTTGTCTAGCCAGAAGATTGCAGGAGTATCAGATAGTCTTGATCTGTTTACCGCTAATTTTACCCAGTCCTGGATAGGAGCATCTTTCGTCTGACACATTCTGAAGATATCATCTTTTTCTACTTTCTGAGAAAGAAGAACGTTTCCAGCCTCGTCCTGAACCTCTACAGTTCCGTCAGCAGCTAACTGGAAAGTTTTATCGTGAGAACCATATTCTTCAGCTTTTTGAGCCATTAAACCTACGTTTGGAACAGATCCCATTGTCGTTGGATCTAATTTTCCGTGCGCTTTCATATCGTCAATCACAGACTGATAGAAACCTGCATAAGAACGGTCTGGAATAATACAAACGGTATCTTCTTCGTTTCCGTCTTTGTTCCACATTTTACCTCCTCCTCTTACAAGAGCAGCCATAGAGGCATCAACGATGATGTCTGAAGGTACGTGGAAATTCGTAATTCCTTTGTCAGAATTTACCATTGCCACTCTAGGTCCGTTAGCCAACGCAGCCTCAATATCAGCTTTGATGTCAGCTTCCTGAGCATTTCCTTTGATTTTTTCAAAAAGATCGGCAAGACCGTTGTTTGGGTTAATATCTAAAGACTTGAAAGTCTCAGCATATTTAGTGAATACTTCTTTGAAGAAAGTCTCAACAATAGCCCCAAAAATGATTGGATCAGAGATTTTCATCATTGTAGCTTTAAGGTGAGCGGAAAGAAGTACATTTCTATTCTTAGCTTCTTCGATCGCCTCCTGAACAAATGCTTTCAAAGCGTTTAAGTTCATTACGGAAGAGTCGATTACTTCACCAGCCTGAAGACCTGCGAAGTCTTTTAATACAGATTCAGAACCATCATTTCCTTTGAATACGATTCTGTATTTTGTAGCGTTTTCTAATGTTGTAGAAGTTTCTGTACCGTAGAAATCACCATTATTCATGTGAGCTACGTCAGTTTTGCTGTCAGATGCCCAGTTACCCATTCTGTGAGGGTTTGCTTTTGCATAGTTTTTAACAGCTTTTGGAGCACGTCTGTCAGAGTTTCCTTCTCTTAATACAGGGTTTACAGCACTTCCTAATACTTTAGCATATTTAGCCTTGATTGCTTTTTCGTCATCATTTTTAGGCTCTGCAGGATAATTTGGAACGGCGAAACCTTTACCTTGCAGTTCAGCAATAGCTGCATCCAATTGAGGTACAGAAGCCGAAATGTTGGGTAATTTAATAATATTAGCGTCAGGTTGAGTAGCCAGTTGTCCTAGTTCTGATAAAGCATCACCAATTTTCTGATCATCTTTTAAAAACTCAGGAAAGTTTGCTAGAATTCTTCCTGCCAAAGAAATATCCGGGACTGCAATCTCAATATTTGCTGATTTAGTAAAAGCTTTTACAATAGGTAAAAATGAGTGAGTCGCCAACATTGGAGCTTCATCAGTAAGTGTGTAATAGATTTTTGATTTGTCTGACATTATACTGTTGTTTTTTATTTGAAATTTTAAGTTCCACAAATTTACTAAATATGATTGTTTTATTTGAGTATTTTGAATAAAAAAAGAGGCAGAAGCCTCTTTAAATTTATATTGGGGTAATGGTATATGCTCCGCTGCCGTTAAAGTTAATGTCAAATTCTACTTTAACATTTTTTGGAGTGGTAGTCAGGTTAGGGATTGTAATTGTGGCCCCGTCTATATCTAAACTTCCGTCATTTAAATTATCACCGAAAGACTCACCATATATTGAAGAATAAGTTCTGATCTTAAATCCTGGAAAATTAGACGAAGTTACCCCACTGATGGTTGCTGAAAATTTCTGAGTGGAAGGGTTGTAAGATAAAGGAGAGATCGTTACCTGAGAATTATAAGTGCTGGGAACAATATCAGGAACAATATTAGCGACTTTTACCGTTACATAGGACCCGTAATTTGTCATTCCAATGCTGTAAAATCCGTTAGAAGTTGTGGTAAAGTTTGTTCCGTTAGCTGTCAGATAGCCGGAATTGTCTGCTCCGTATACCTGTGCGGAAGAAGAAGGAGACGTAATGAATTTTATTTGGGTATTGGCAGGAAGATATTTGTATCCTATTTTGGAATTTCCCGTGTTTCTCATAAGATCTGCCGAAGAAGCATTGAAGGAATTATAAGAACCATACATATATAGATCCGCTGGAAATGTGCTGTTGGGAGCCTGGGTCACCGGTAAATTCAGGTTGCCGGAATTATCTACACTCAATGTATAGTTTGTTCCGTTTGGAGAAACCAGTGTAATTCCCTGTCCTGCACCCGTTACCACTGTCTTTGCAACCTGAGCATACGGAACACTCATCAGTTGGTTTACTCCAACGTTGGTATAATTTGAACCACCCTGAGCATCCATTTCTACTTTTACAAACTTTGTATTTGTTCCCCAGTTGATCCCTCCGAAGTTTCCGGTGGTCGCCGTTCCCTGTCCAATATTCAGGTTAACCAGACCTTTAGAGTTCGTAGTTTTAGCATGCGTTTCGGAATATAAAACTGTTCCTGTAGCTGAGTTTTCTAAAATGCTTACTTTCAAAGTAACATTCCCATTGGCAATAGGGGCGCCAGAAGTATTAAAAGCAATGGTCTGATAGCTGAAAGCCTGTGGAACCTGTGCACTTAATAAAGTTGCAAGAAATAATCCTATAGTAGCGTATATTTTTTTCATGGGTAATTAGTTTTTAAGGTTTTTTGATAATTTTAATTGGTTTTAGGTCGGGGTTTTTGAAAGAAATCATGTAAGTACCTTGGTTGAGGGACCTCAGATCCAGTTTTTCAGATTCTAATCTTGTTTTTAAAACAAGCCTTCCACTCAGGTCATACACTTCCACGTCATCAATTTTGGACTTTGAGCTTAATTTTACATAAACGAAATCTGTAGTAGGATTCGGATAGATTTTTACATGGTCCTTTTCTGCTTCAGAAACACCAAGAACCTGCAGTACGGATTGGTAAAGCATTCCCATTGTTCCGGAGCCCGCCAGGTCCGGATTATCCGGGATCACATAGATTTCTCCTATTGAATGACTGAAGTTGTCTGTTGAGACTGCTCCGGAATTGATATTCCCAATAGCCGATTGGGCAAAACCAAAACCAGGTATCACGAACAAAAGATAGCTGATTTTTTGACGCATAGATATTAGTTTTTAGGACTGCGAATATAGAAAAAAAATTGGATCAAAACTGATTGCCAGGCGAAAGAGCTTTATTTTCACTTTAAGATTAATTTAACCTTAATAAAACAGTGAAAATTTTCTTTTTTGATTAAATTTGAGGAACTAAAAAAATAAATATTATGTCCACGACAATCACTTTAAAAGGAAACGAAGTACACACAATAGGAGCATTACCAGCTGTAGGAGCTACTGTAAAAGATTTTGCATTAGTAGATTCTGGATTAAATGTAAAAACTCTTGAAACTTTTGACGGAAAGAAAAAAGTATTCAATATTTTCCCAAGCATTGATACCCCTACTTGTGCTGCTTCTTCCAGAAAATTCAATGAAGAAGCTTCAAAGCTTAACAATACTGTCGTTATCAATGTTTCAAAAGACCTTCCATTTGCATTAGGAAGATTCTGTGCAGCAGAAGGATTAAATAATGTAGAAACTCTTTCAGATTTCAGAAGCAGCTTTGGAGATGACTATGAAGTAACGATTACAGATTCACCTCTGAAAGGATTATTGAGCCGTGCAGTAATCGTTACAGACGAAAACAACAAAGTAGTATATACTGAGCAGGTTCCGGAAATTGCTAACGAACCGAATTACGATGCCGCTCTTGCAGCATTGAAATAAATAGAAATAATTTTTGTAGAAAAGCCTTGTGAAAATAATTTTTTGCAAGGCTTTTTTGAATATGAAACTTAACCCATAACACCAAATGATGTCAGATACTTACAAGAAATATGGAGAACTTTTTCAGGTAGACTCAGAACATTTTGAAGAATTTTATACGCTCCTTCATGATACAGTGCTTTTAAAATCCGATTTTTTTCTAAAACAGGGGGACAAATGCAAATACCTTGGCTTTATTAAAAAAGGAACAATCAGATGTTTTTATATCAATGATCAGGGTCGTGAAATCAATTTTGGATTCTATTTTGAAAATGAATTCTTTACCGATTACGAAAGCATTCTGTGCGATTCCGTATCCAATATGAATATCCAGGCTCTGGAAAACTGTGAAATTTTACTGCTGAGTAAAGATCATCTGCAGGATTTATATAAAAAAGAGGCGTATTGGCAGCAATTCGGGCGAGTGATGAGTGAAAAAATTTATCTGGATGCCAAAAAACGGATTGATGATCTGTTGTGCTTTTCACCTGAAAACAGATATCTCAATCTTGTCAAAAAACAACCTGCGCTCTTTCAGAAAATAGCCCAGAAACATATTGCCAGTTACCTTGGCATAACAGAGCAGTCACTCAGCCGTATAAGAGGACGGATTGTTAATTAACTTAAGTTAACGTCCACAGATATTTTAAAAACGTAGCTTTACCATCATCAAATTTTAACACAATTATTATGGAACAAAAAGATTTAACCATTATTTTGGTACACGGAGCATGGGGAGACGGATCTCACTGGCAATACATCATCCCTTCACTTACAAAAGCGGGATATAAAGTAAGAAGCGTACAAAACCCACTAACATCACTGCAGGACGATATCAATAAAACCAAAGATCTTATTGATGCGCAGGATGGAAAAGTGCTTTTGGTAGGGCATTCTTATGGAGGTGCTGTTATTTCAGGGGCAGGGCATCATGATAAAGTAGCAGGACTGGTTTATATTGCTGCTTTTGCACCGGATGCCGGGGATAGTCTCGGATCTCTTTTAGGAAGACGTGAATCTCCGGGCGGAGCAAGTATTTATCCGGATAACAAAGGGTTTTTATGGATTAAATATGATGAGTTTAAATCCGCTTTCTGCCAGGATTTAGATGATGAAAAAGCATTAGTAATGTCGTTGTCCCAAAAACCTATTCACGGACAGTGTTTTGGAGATGTAGCAGGTGATCCGGCATGGAAAACAAAACCAAGTTGGTATCAGATCTCTTTGCAGGATCGTATGATTCCCGCAGAGACAGAAAAGGAAATGGCAGAGCGCCTTCAGCCTAAAAAAATAATCTCTCTGGATGCAGGGCATGCTTCACTGGCATCCCATCCGGAAGAAATAACACAGTTGATTGTAGAAGCTGCCTCTTCGCTTTAACACACATCTGTACAATAAATTATTTGGCCTTGTGAAATTTTACGTAATTTCACAAGGCTTTTTTTAATGAAAAACAAATGCAACATGGTAAAAAGAATCGTAGCCAATATTAAAACGGTTGATCTTTCGCAGGCAGACCTTTTTTATAATGATATTCTTGAACTGGATGTTTTGATGGATCATGGCTGGATAAAAACTCTGGGCAATGATGAAAAAGCAAAAGTACAGATCAGCTTTGCCGAACAAGGTGGAAACAATACCGAAGTTCCCGATTTTTCCATTGAAGTGGATAATGTAGATGAACTCTACGAGAAAATGAAAAATGCAGGTTTTGAAATCACTTATGAACTCACCGATGAAGACTGGGGAGTACGCAGATTCTTTGTTAAAGATCCATTTCAGAAGCTGATCAACATACTGTCTCACCAATAAATTGATTGTGCCATGAAAGCAGAACGGATTATTCCTATTTTAAGGATTTTTGACTATCAGAAAACAAAAGAATTCTATGTAGACTGGTTAGGATTCGAGATTGTCTGGGAACATTATTTTGATGAAAATACTCCCGTTTATATGGAGGTGAAAAGAGAAAATATAATTTTTCATTTAAGTGAGCATCACGGGGATGGCACACCGGGAACCAGAGTTGCCATTTGGGGAGAAGGTGTTCCTCAGTATCATAAAGAACTCATTGACAAAAAATATAAGTACAACCGCCCGGGGCTTGAAAAAACATTTTACGGCGCTGTGTCCTTTACCGTAATTGATCCTTTTGGAAACAAAATTACATTCGAAGAAGAATTTAATGAAGAAAAACATAAAGATCTTCAATTATATTCACATGATTAATTCTTTTCAAACGTATTAACTTATTATTATAACTGCATCATGCTTTCAGATATACACAAAGAATTTGAACCTTCTGAAGAACTACAGGATGCCATAAAATGTTTTTGGTACAATAAAAGAGATTGTGGAGAAGCATTGTCCGGATTTACAGTACTTCCTGATGGTTATGCTGAGATTATTTTTCATTTCGGTAACGGATGCAGTATCGCTCAGGATGGAAGTTTACTGGCTTTGCCTTCACCATTTATCATGGGATTACTCAACCAACCCGCTCTTTTTTATGCTCAAGAACAACTGGAAATTATTGGGATAAGATGTTTTCCATGGGCTGTTTTCGATTTGCTGGGAGTTTCGTCGGAAAAAGCACACAATGGAATTCATCAGCTTGAGCACCCGGTTGTCCAGCTTCAATCAGTATTAAATGATCTCGTTACCACAGGTAAAATAGAAGAAGCAATCTCTCAGGTACAAGAATTCTTTCTGAAATTACAATCACTGATTACCGTTGACAGTCTTCTCTTCAAAGCAGGAAAGGCGATGAGAAAAGCGAATGGCATTATTCCTGTCAATCAGGTCGCCGAAGCAGCTCATACCACGGTCCGTACATTGGAAAGAAAGTTTAAACAATATTCCGGACACACTGTTAAAGACATATCCGGAGTGATGCGTTTTGAACAGATCAGAAACCGGTTGTGGCTTTCTCCTGATACCTCTCTGGCTGCTCTGGCCCAGGAGTTTGGGTATAGTGATCAGTCTCATTTAAACAGGGAATTTAAAAAGTACACAGGGATAACACCTGCTGCTTTTGCCCGTGAAATCAGAAAAAGAAAACAAATGATTGACAATGATTTTGTCGCATTTGTACAAGCCTGATACCGTAGCATTCCGGAATTTTGTGATCTAATAAAATACATTACAAAATTATGGTACTGAATCATAAAAAAGTAGCAATTATAGGTGCTGGACCAGTTGGTTTAACGATGGCCATCTTATTACAACAGAAAGGTGTGGACGTAACCGTGTATGAGAGAGATCAGAGTGCACAGACAAGAGTTTGGGGCGGGACATTGGATCTTCATCAGGAATCGGGGCAGAAAGCCATGAAAGAGGCAGGACTGCTCGATACCTATTATAGCATGGCATTACCTATGGGAATCAAAATTGCCGATGAACGGGGGAATGTACTGTTTACAAAAGAAATCACACCTGAAAATCAATATGACAATCCCGAAATCAACAGGAATCATTTAAGAGAAATGTTGCTGGACAGCCTGACCGATCATTCTGTGGTTTGGGATATGAATTTTACAGGAATGGAACAGAAGGAAGGGAAATGGCTGCTTCATTTTGCAGATAAGCAGGATGTGACTGCCGATCTGGTTATAGGTGCTAACGGCGGAATGTCCAAAGTAAGAAAATATGTAACTGATGCTGAAGTGGAAGACACAGGTACCTTTATCATTCAGGGAGATATTCCTCAACCTGAGAATGCCTGTCCTGAATTTTTCCGATGGTGCGATGGAAAAAGACCAATGGCTGCTTTTGAAGGGAATTTATTGGTAGCCAATCCTTATAATAACGGAGCTTTGACTTATGGAGTGATATTCAAGAAGCCTGATGAATGGAAAGATGGGTGTACTTTAGATTTTCAAAATACAAAACAGGTTTGCCAGTTTCTTGCCGAAAGGTTTTTTTCATGGAGTGGGCTTTATCAGCAGCTATTTAACTCAACATCCTTTTTTGTAGGATTGCCGACAAGGAGAATTCCATTAGACAAACCGTGGAATGACAAACGCTCTTTACCTGTAACACTTATTGGAGATGCCGCTCATCTGATGCCGCCTTTTGCAGGACAAGGAGTGAATAGCGGACTGATGGACGCTTTGATTTTATCAGAAAACTTAACCGAAGGAAATTATCCAACAATAGCTGAAGCCATTGATGCTTACGAACAAAAAATGTTTATATATGCTAAAAAAGCACAATTTGAATCCGGTAAAAACGAGCTGGAGATGCGTAATCCGGACTTTTCTTTCACCAGTCTTATCCGATAAGGCAGAATGATAACGACACAAATTAATGATCCTGATCATTAAATAGTAAGACGAAGAAAACTTACCTTTACATTTTAAAAAGAGAATGAAGCGATCAGGAACTGCAGATTTACCCCTTCACTATGGCAAAGTACCGCCGTGGCTGTATGAGCGTATGTCTGTGCTGGGACTCTCTATTATTGAAGTTATTCTCATGGATTATGGTAAAGACGAAGTGCTGCGCCGGCTGGCAGACCCGTTCTGGTTTCAGAGTTTTGGAGCTGTAATGGGAATGGACTGGCATTCTTCAGGAATTACCACTTCTGTAATGGGAGCACTGAAACGTTCTGTTAATCCCAACTCACAGTCTCTGGGTCTTTATATCTGTGGAGGAAAAGGAAAGCTTTCCCGGGAAACACCATCAGAACTGATCAGAATTGCTGATAAAACGGGACTTAACGGAACAGATCTGGTAAGAGCCAGTAAGCTTTCTGCAAAAGTAGACAATACAGCCATACAGGACGGATATCAGCTGTATCTGCATAATTTTATTTTATCTGATAACGGAAACTGGAGTGTTATTCAGCAGGGTATGCATGAGTCAGACGGAACAGCAAGACGATATCACTGGCATTCTGAAAATATCACATCATTTGTAGAACAACCTCATACTGGGATCAACGGAATTTCAAGAGGAAAGATTCTTAACCTTACCGATACCGAAGCTTCAGGGAACAGAAAAGGAATTTTAGATATTTCCCATACCGATTCTGCAGAAGTGATGAAAGATTTTGCAAGATTGATCCTCCCTGCTCATCATGATGTTCAGGCTTCTGATGTAGACCTGAAACGTCTGGGAGCTCTTTTATATATTACCCGGGAGCAGCAGCCTCAGAATTTTGAAGATCTGCTGATGCTGGAAGGTGTAGGGCCAAGAACCATGCAGTCACTGGCTTTGGTAAGTGAGGTGATCCACGGTGCACCATCAAGATTTGCTGATCCTGCAAGGTTTTCCTTTGCTCATGGAGGGAAAGACGGACATCCTTTCCCCGTTCCTGTCAATACCTACGACGAAAGTATCAGTATTCTCAGAAAAGGCATTGAAAAGTCCAAGCTGGGAAATTCTGATAAATTAAATTCTTTAAATAAACTTCACCAGATTGTCACCAATGCCGAAAAAGATTTTACTCCGGATTTTGATATCCGGAAGGTCATTGAAGAGGAAAGACAAAACTCGTGGCGTTTCGGCGGCAAGACCGTCTTCGGTGATGCTCAGAAACCCACTGCTCCGAAAGCAATACAACTTTCCCTGTTTTAAAAAATATTTCCTCTAAAAAGCTTACAATTTCTATACTCGTTCCCATCCTCAGGAGGAGTAGCGAAAATTCAAAGAATTTTTGACGGGGTGATTAAAGGAGTGTTTAAAAGATATGAGTTCCAAAATGCCTTTAATTTCAATGTGGTATGTGCTTTTTGTAAAAATATTCAATGCTTTGTTTAATATTTATTGCTCTTAATTCAATTAAAAATTTTATTTTTAAGTCTTAAAAAAAATTGACACCAATGACCAATAAAGCCTTAGAAGCCTGCTATGACTTTCCCTTTTTTTTTCGTGAAGAACTGGATGAGATATTTCAGGCTCACGAGAAAACATCTTTTCAGAAAGGTGATTTCATTCTTGAAGAAGGAAAAACGGCAAATGAATACTATATTCTTGAAAGTGGGCTGGCACGGTCCTATGTAAACGATTTTAACGGGAATGAAGTAACTACCCATTTTTTCGTTGAAAATGAAGTGATTATTGAAGTCTTATCAATGTTTCAAAGAATTCCTTCTCAGGAAAATATCGTTTGTATTACAGATTGTGAATGCTGGAGGCTGGATTATGATACTTTTCAGGAATTATTCCATAAAATTCCCAACCTAAGAGAATGGGGAAGATCATGGATGTCGCAGGAGCTTTTTGCCTATAAGCAGCGCTCTGTAGAAATGTTCACCCTGTCAGCAACCAAAAGATATCTTAATCTGCTGGAGCAGAAATCTAAAGTCATACAATTTGCACCCTTGAAGCAGATTGCTTCCTATCTGGGAGTTACAGACACTTCTTTGAGCCGTATCCGCAAAGAAATAGTTTCCCATCCTAAGAAAAATTAAATCTTGCCCTATGACAAGTTGATTTTCATTGCACCTTGGTAATTTTGGATAACAGTTTAACACTAAAATTACAGAAAATGAAAGTCAATCAAATTTATGTGAACCTTCCGGTAAAAGATGTGCAGAAAACAAAAGAATTCTGGACCAAGGTAGGTTTTGCAATTAATGAACAGTTTTCAGATGAAAAAGCAGCTTGCGTTGTTTTGAATGACACCATCTATGTCATGTTTCTGCAGGAAGAGTATTTTATGACCTTTACCAATAAACCTGTTGCCAAAGAAAATACCAGTCAGGTTCTTGTAGCAGTAGGTTTGAACAGCCGTGAAGAAGTAGATACAGTAGTGAAGACCGCAGTAGAAAATGGTGCATGGCAACATGAAGAGCCTCAGGATTATGGATGGATGTACCAGAATTCTTTTTGGGATCCGGATGGGCACGGCTGGAATATCACTTTTGCCGATATGTCTCAGATGCCGACCGAATAATTTAAATCCGAATAAAAATTAAATCTTGCCCTATGGCAAGCAGATTCTTACCATATCCTGGTAATTTTGGATAATAATCACCACTAAAAATTACAAAATGAACATTACCGATATTTACGTCAATTTACCCGTAAAAGACGTTCAAAAAACCAGAGAATTCTGGACAAAACTTGGCTTTTCTATTAATGAACAGTTTTCAGATGAGAAGGCCATATGTGTAGTAATGAAAGAAAATCACATCTATACGATGTTTCTCAAAGAAGAGTTTTTCCAAACCTTTACCAACAGACCTTTTGCGAAAGGAGATACTACTCAGGTACTCCTTGCCATCGGAGTAAGCAGCCGGGACGAGGTGGATGGTATGGTAAAAACAGCTATTGAAAACGGGGGTTCAAAATACAGTGAGCCTGTAGATTACGGATGGATGTATCAAAGCAGTTTTGCAGATATCAATGGCCATCAGTGGGAAGTAATGCATGGAGATGTTTCTCAAATGCCGACAGAATAACCCGTTACATCACAAAAATAAATATAATATGAACGTACAATCGAATGATATAGAAATCATAAAAAATCAGGTAGTCAGTACCTATTATGTGATTACTATGAATATTGACGGTATTACCCATGAAGAATCTATGATTTTTCCCAATGGTGAAGCCAATTGTATGAATTGGATTCTGGGACATTTAATCTACATCAGAAATCCTTTACTGAATATTTTAGGAGAAGAATCTATCTGGGACAGCGAACAATTTTCCTTCTATAACAGAGGAGAAATGCCTTTAGATCGAAAAGATGAATTGGTCAATTTTGAAGATTTAAAATCCTATCTGAAACAATCTCAGGATAAGCTGGAAGCAAAGCTCAGTACTCTTGAAAGCTTTCAGGCTGAAATGGTTAAAGATATTTCAACGCTAAGCCTTCATGAAATTTACCACAGCGGACAGCTGGGTTATCTCCGCAGAATTTTGGGAAAACCGGGTGCTATAAAATAACATGCTATTTTTAGACTCCTAACCTTGTCAGAAATGAGAAAAACAGATTAAGCAAAATAATACCTGCAACCATCTGCAAAATCTCCAAGATCTGCGAGAGAATCTTACACTTAGATTCCTTGCTTTGCTCGGATGACAAGTACATCGCTGAAATATGAGTATTGTCTTTTTAGATACGTATAATTTTATCGAAGAGAAAATCCTCGCGCCTTAAAAACGTATGGTTTGTAAAACCCTTAGCTCCCTTGCGTTTCTCCAACATTCTAACCTCTAATTTCTAACTTCTAATCTCTAATTAAAAATGGACACACCAAAATCAAAAAAAATGGAAGTCATTATTCCGGCTTACAGAATGCATTCCCAAAGCTTTATGAATGTTTTGGATGGTATTTCGGAAGAAGATGCATTGAAAAGAATTGAAAATAAAACCAATCACATCGTGTGGATGGCTGGAAACTTTGTTAACATGCGCTACGGCTTGGGCTGGGTACTGGGAATACAGGAAGAAGATCCTTACAGTGACCTGTTTTTTCAGGGGAAAGCATTGGATGAAAGCTTTAAATATCCAACTTTAACTGAGCTGAAGGATAATTTTCACGCCATTTCTTCTAAAGTATATCAGAGACTGCTGGAAGTAACTGACGAAGAATTGGAGGAGATGTTTGAAATAGGGATGAATATTCCCTTCGTTAAAGAAACAAAACTCAATTTTGCAGGAATGTGCATTGGCCGTGAAGATTATCTATGCGGACAGATGGGCCTCATGCGCAGGATTTTGAACTATCCGGGAATGAAGTATGATGTGAACGAAAACCTTAAATATTAATAATGGATCCAGTAGAAAAAGGCTATAAAAAAGTCAATGGCATCCAATTGTATTACGAAATTTATGGATCAGGTAAACCCCTGGTTTTGATTCATGGCGGTGGTTCATCCATTCTGTACGATTTTAAAGAAGTCATCGCAAGACTGGAAGACAAGTTCCAGCTCATTGGGATCGACCTGCAAAACCATGGACGCAGCGAACACCGCTATATTCCTGAAACATTTGAACAGGATGCTGATGATGTGGCCGGACTTTTAGCAGAATTAAACATCGGAAAAGCCTCCTTCTGGGGATTCAGCAATGGGGGAAGTACCGTGATGCAGATTGCCCATCGTCATCCGGGAATTGCAGAAAAATTAATCGTTGCCTCTGCATTTTATAAAAAAGAAGGAATGATCGATGGCTTTTTTGAAGGCATGCAGCAAGCCACTTTTGAATCCATGCCCGAACCTTTTAAAATAAACTTTCTGAGTCTCAATCCTGATTTTTCAAAACTGGAAAATCTTTTTGACAAAGACTGTAAAAGGATGCAGACTTTTGAAGACTGGAATGATGAGGTGCTGACATCTATAAAAGCACCCACATTATTCATCAGCGGTGATCAGGATGTGATGAAGCCTGAACATGTTGCGGCAATGTGGCGTTTGGTAAAAGATTCACGAGTAATGATCCTTCCTGCCACTCATGGTACTTATATGATGCCCGACTTTGACGGAAGTATGGATACCAATCTAATAGACTTTACCGTCAGGGAAGTAGAGAAATTTTTAAACCATTAAGTGTGTTTTTTTATTCATAGTAAATTAATTAATCCTTAATGGATCCATAGTAGAAACTATATCTTATAATAATAACTTTAAAATTAAAAATCATGGCTAAATTAAATCCATACCTAAATTTTGATGGAACAGCTGAGGAAGCGTTCAATTTTTACAAAACGGTTTTCGGGGGTGAATTCGTTGGTGGAGTTCATAAAATGGGAAATGCTCCCGGAACTGAAAACCTTTCAGAAGAAGAAAAAAACAGAGTAATGCACATTGCGCTGCCTGTTGGAGGAGATCTTTTAATGGCATCTGATATCGTACCCGGATTTGGTCAGACGCTTACCGTAGGAAATAACAATTATGTGTCTATTTTCCCAGACTCAAAAGCTGAAGCAGACAGAATTTTTAAAGAACTTTCTGATGGCGGAAATGTAGAAATGCCGATTGAAGATCAGTTTTGGGGAGACTATTTTGGATGCTTCCAGGATAAGTATGGTGTTCATTGGATGGTGAACTATAATGAAGGATATGCAAAATAATCTTATATTTAACTAATGATAATAAAGAGATGCTCATTTTTGGGCAGCTCTTTATTTAACTTTAAAAAAATTAGAACTATGGATCCAATTAAAATCGATATTACAATTTTAGCACCGGTGGAAAAGGTTTGGAATTATTTCAATGAACCAAAACACATTACGAAATGGAATTTCGCCCATGAAAGCTGGCAGTGTCCTAGTTCTGAAAATAACCTTGTAGTAGGAGGTAAATTCAAAAACAGGATGGAAGCTAAAGATAAAAGCTTCGGGTTCGATTTTGAAGGAGTATATGATGAAATTATTCCTCATGAGGTTATTAAGTATCACATGGAGGACGGACGAAAAGTGGAAGTTGTTTTCGATAAAATAGATGAGAATACAACGAAAGTAATTGAAATTTTCGATCCGGAAAAACAAAATTCTGTGGAAATGCAGCGAGATGGCTGGTATGCTATTCTCAACAACTTCCACAAATATGTTGAGAATCATTAACAATATTTTTTGTAGCCATGATCAATCTAGTTATCATGTCAAAGAGTTTAAACTCTATTTATGCTTTTAATTATGACTCTGCAGAGCAATTCCTTCACGGAGTTATTGCAATACCGGCAAGAAGAGCCTTAGAAAAAGAAAAAATAAATTCTTTGGAAAAACTTTCAGATTATTCCGAAAAAGAAATCATGCAGCTGCATGGTTTCGGTAAAAATGCGATGATGAAACTGAAGAATTACATGAAAGAAAATCAGGTCTGCTTTAAAGAAGCATAATAAATATACAACCGGAAAATTTGCAGTGTCATTACAGTAAAACGTAATTGTGTCGTTTAAATGTAAAGGCATAAGATCTGTTTTGCTGTAGTATAGAACATTTAAAAGTATACATATATTATTCCCTGTTAAAATTTAAAATTATGAATAACGATATTTTCCCATGTCTCTGGTATGATGGAGACGCCAAGCAGTCTGCAGAATTTTATTGTAAAGTTTTTGGAGGCGAAATCACAGCCGATACTCCTGTTGTCATGAACATTGATTTGTTTGGACAAAGAATCATGCTTCTGAATGGAGGCCCGCAATTCAAAAAAAATGCTTCCATCTCTTTTATGGTAATCTGTGAAACAGAAGATGAAGTTCAAAAATACTGGGACCGGTTACTGGATGGCGGAATAGCTTTGATGGAACTGGGATCTTACTCATGGAGTCCGAAATACGGATGGGTTCAGGATCAGTATGGGGTAACGTGGCAATTGTTTCTGGGAGAAAAAGCAGGCGATCAGAAAATAATTCCGACTTTGATGTTTATCCATCAGAATAATGGAAAAGCAAAAGAGGCAATGGAACTTTATACCAGAACTTTTCCCAATTCAAGCATCGGAAATATATTGACCTATGGTGCAGGAAGCGAAGGGCATGACCTTCCTGAACCGGCAGAAAATGTTCAGCATGCTCATTTTACAATTGATAATTACAGTTTGTTCTGTATGGATAACTCCTATGATCATCAGTTTGATTTTAATGAAGGAATATCGTTAGTGGTAATGACAGATGACCAGGAACAAACCGACAGATATTGGAATACTTTTACAGCAGATGGAGGTAGAGAAAGCATGTGTGGCTGGCTGAAAGACAAATATGGGCTGAGCTGGCAGATTGTACCTAAAAGACTCATTCAGTTAATGAACGATTCCAATCAGGAAAAAGCTTATAAAGTAGTTCAGGCAATGATGAAAATGCAGAAAATTATCATCCAGGATCTGGAAGATGCTTATAATTCTTAAACTTTTCGGCGTATTGTTTGATATACTTTAGAGAAAAGATTTGCTTATGAAAACACAGAACAAATCAAAATCTAAGTCAAAAGTCCCTAAAGAAGGGCTGTTTCCGGAAATTATCCGGAACGATTATCTCGGCAGCAGGAAGCTGAAGAATAAAAAAGCGGTTATTTCCGGAGGAGACAGTGGCATAGGACAGGCTGTCGCCGTTCATTTTGCCAGGGAAGGAGCAGACGTTGCCATTATTTATAAAGAAAGTGACAATGATGCCAAAGAAACCCAAAAGCTGGTTGAAAAAGAAGGACAGAAGTGCCTTCTGATAAAAGGTGACCTTACCCGGAAAGCTTTCAGAACCCAATGCGCAGACAAGATTAAAAAAGAGTGGAAGAACCTTGATATTCTTGTCAATAATGCAGGAATTCATACCTCCAGTAGCAGTCTGGAAAAAATATCTGATGAGCAGATTCGGGAAACATTTGATACCAATATCATTTCTATGATTTCGTTCACCAGAAACTTTCTTCCCTTGATTGGAAAAGGAGGAAGGATTATTTGCACAACTTCTGTCACGGCGTACCGCGGAAGCGATCATTTAATTGATTATGCTGCTACAAAAGGAGCGGTGTTATCTTTTATCCGTTCATTGGCTGACAACCTTGTTGAAAAAGAAATTCTGGTCAACGGAATTGCGCCCGGACCGATATGGACACCGCTTGTGAAAGAAGCTTTTCATGACCTTTCCAAGTTTGGAAAAGATACTCCGCTGAAGCGCGCGGGACAACCGTCGGAAGTAGCTCCTGCTTATGTTTTTCTTGCTTCCAGAGATGCTAGCTATATCACAGGAGAAGTCATTCACATCAATGGAGGTGATTTCGTAGGAGGCTAGAAGAGAAACAGGAAGTGGAAACACAACAGCAATCCAGCTCTCAAAACTAATCACCCGCAACTTTTTATCTATAACCTAATACTTTAAGAAATGGAAAAATTATCATACGAAATAGAAATCAATGCTGAACCGGAAAAAGTATGGAGTGTCCTTTGGGGAGATATTACCTACAGGCAATGGACAACAGCATTTACAGACGGTTCTTTCTATGAAGGAACGCTGGAAGAGAACAATATTATTAAATTTCTTGACCCCAAAAACAATGGAATGTACAGCAGAGTAGAAAAAGTGATTCCTAATGAAGAAATAAAATTTCTGCATCTGGGAGAAATTTATGAAGGTATTGAGGTCCCCAAGGACTGGGGTGACGCAACAGAAGCTTATTTTCTTGAGGAAAATGAAGAAGGAACGCTGCTGAAAACAGAAATTCAGACCCCTGAAGAATTTAAAGATTTTTTTGAAGAGAGATTTCCAAAAGCGATGACAATCGTGAAACATCTTTCAGAAAATCAGCTGTAAATCTTTCAGATTGAAACATACCGGATATTAAAGGTAGTTCACAGTCAAATCACAGTAAAAAATAAAAAAATGGAAACCTTATCATACGAAACAGTAATTGATGCTCCCCTGCAGAAAGTATGGGACATTCTCTGGAATCCTGAAACGTATAGTGAATGGACCCGGTTTTTCGGAGCAGGATCTGTTATGAAATCCGACTGGAAGGTAGGTGGGAAAACCTATTTCCTTAATGCCCAGGGAGAAGGAATGGTTTCAACCATAGACAGCCTGGATGAACCTAACCAAATTGTATTCAAACATCTGGGAATGGTGGATAAAGAGGGAAATGAAGATACCCAGAGTAAGGAAGTTATGGAATGGAACGGAAGTTTTGAGAAATACTTTCTGATAGACTTTGGAGGAAAAACAAAACTTCATGCCGAAGTGCAGGTAGAAAAACAATGGCACGATCACATGAATACCGGCTTTACCAAAGGACTGATGGTTGTAAAAAATCTTGCAGAAGGAGTAAGCCATGATTCTGTGTGATTAATTTAGAATTTAATATTTGGAGTTTAAAGTTGTTGATTATCTAATCATAGCCTTACGTCTTATATTTTGATTGCTAATCCCTTATTCCTACCACCTAAAATATGAAACTACTCGTAATTCTTTTCGCAACATTTATACTGGCCTTGCTGGGAACTTTTTTGCTTCACGGGAAGCCGGATTTTATATTCTCAGGAAATCTGGGAATGGCTGTTTTTATCCTGTTTACAGGTTTTGCTCATTTTAAATTCCAGAAAGGAATGGCCATGATGATCCCTGATTTTATGCCTGGGAAAATGTTTTGGGTATATTTTACAGGGATTCTGGAGATCGCAGCGGGAATCGGGCTGATGATTCCGGCCATTCGTGAAATAACAGCTGTTTTACTGATTATCTTTTACGTATTGGTTTTTATTGCCAATATCAATTCTTCCAGAAAAAGGATTAATATTTTTAAAGCAGATTACACAGGTCCGGGAATGAAATACCTTTACATGCAAAGGATTCCCATGCAGATTATCTTAATAGTCTGGACCTGGTATTTCGGAATATACTTACACTAAATAAAAAAGGCAGTCATTGAGGCTGTCTTTTTCATATAATTGATTTTTTTTTAGTTAAATGAAAAAATAGTGTAACGTTTTATAGGGATAATGTGTCTTATTGTATAAATGCACTTGTTTTTTATTGTTTTGAAAATAAGCGCTTTCTATAACTTTAACCTTAAACACAGAAGTTATGAACCTAAATCACAACATTTTCGGTACAGCCCTTATTGTACTATCCACCATTATGACCAACGCACAGAGTTCTACAGCCAAACTGCCGGGAGATCCTACTTTGCCATCTTCCAAAGCTAATCTTGAGAAACTTATTTCTTACGATAAAGGAAACTTTAAATACAAAGTTGAAGATTACTTTGCAAGACCAAAAGCTTCCGTATTTAAAATATCTCCTGACGGGAAATACCTTTCCTATAAAGAAAAAGATCAGGACAAAAAGAACCATGTCTATGTAAAAGATCTGAGCTCAGGAAAAATTACCAAAGCTATTGTAGAAAAAGATGATCTGATCAAAAGCTATGGATGGCTCAATAAAAAACGTCTTTTCTATACTCAGGATAGAGGCGGAAATGAAAATATTCATTTGTATGCTACAGATATTGATGGGGGAAATCAGAAAGATTTGACACCATTTGACGGGGTAAAAGTACAATCTATTATTCCTGTAAAAGACACTGATTTTGTTGTGGTAACGATGAATAAGAATAATAAACAAATCTTTGAACCGTTTAAAATCAATTTCGTTACCGGGGAAATGACCCAGCTGTATGAAAATAAAGATGTCAACAGTCCTATTGATGATTATATTTTTGATAAGGACGGTAATTTGAGAGGATACAGCGTTCTGGAAAACGGACTGACAACAAAAACCTATTATAAAGACCTTCAGACCGGAAAATTCAATCTTATTAAATCTGCAGACTGGTCTGATACTTTTGGAATCATCAGCTTTAATGATAATTCTAAAAATAAAGATGAAGCATATGTTGTGACCAATCTGGATGGTGATAAAGCGAGAATCGTACTGTATGATCTAAAGAAGAATGCAGTGATTAAAGAAATTTATTCCAATCCAGTATATGATGTAAGCTCAATAAGTACTGCCGGAAAAAACAGAAATTATGAGCTTGATTTTATTAGCTATGAAGGGACAAAAGGAGAAACGGTTCCGGTAAGTAAATTTTATAAAGAAATCGATGCTCAATTAAAATCTCAGTTTGGAGACAAAGAATTCGGCATCGTCTCTTCTGATGATAATAATGATAAACTTCTGGTAGTTGTAGGAAGTGACAAGCTGTATGGAACCTATTATGAATATGACACCAAAACTAAGCAGACGAAGCTTCTTTACAACCTGATGCCTCAGCTGAAGGAAGAAGATATGGCTGAAATGAGACCTATAGAATTCAAAAGCAGAGACGGAATGATCATTCATGGATATATCACATTACCTAAAGCGGCATTGGAAGGTAAAAAAGTTCCAATGATTGTGAATCCTCATGGGGGTCCTCAGGGAATCAGAGACAGCTGGGGATTCAATCCGGAAGCACAGCTGTTTGCCAGCAGAGGATATGCTACCCTTCAGGTTAATTTCCGAATTTCCGGAGGGTATGGTAAATCTTTCCAAAAATCAGGATATAAGCAAATCGGAAGAAAAGCTATGGATGATGTGGAAGACGGTGTGAAATATGCCATCAGCCAGGGATGGATAGATAAAGATAAAGTAGCTATTTATGGAGGCAGCCACGGTGGATATGCAACACTCATGGGACTTATCAAAACTCCGGATCTGTATTCATGTGGGGTGGACTATGTAGGAGTCTCCAATATCTTTACTTTCTTTGATTCTTTCCCGGAATACTGGAAACCTTATAAAGAAATGGTAAAACAGATCTGGTACGACCTTGATAATCCTGAAGAGGCTAAAATTGCTAAAGAAGTTTCCCCGGTATATCAGATTGATAAGATCAAAAAACCACTATTTGTAGTTCAGGGGGCTAACGATCCAAGAGTGAATATCAATGAATCTGATCAGATTGTAAAAGCAATGCGTGCCAAAGGTTTTGAAGTTCCTTATATGGTAAAATATGATGAAGGACATGGGTTTGGAAAAGAACCGAATAGAATTGAACTTTACAAATCAATGTTAGGGTTCTTTGCAGAAAATTTTAATAAGTAACAAATAATTTTATAATGCAGAAACGGAAGGCTTATGTCTTCCGTTTCTTTTTTGTAATGGATAAAGTCATGGCTGGCAAAGCGAAGAATCTAGCCTCTGTGTGGCAATAGTGCCTCTTATTAAGTATGCAAATACTGATAAAAAACTGTTTGTAATAACCTTTGATTTTTCTGCGCCTTACAAGTATAGATAATAATAAAAACTTTGCGCCCTTGTGATTGCCAACAGCCATAATCTTCTATATACTTCATCATTCATCAATTATTGTTTATCCTCCTAGCCCCGATAGCAGCGGTTACCCCGGAACATGGATGGGAGAGCCTGGCGTGAGGAGTATGAGCGGATAGCGGGAACAAGCTTCTGAAAAACAGAAAAATATTTTGATGAAATAAAGGCCGATGGATAAAAGAAAAATTGAATTGTAAGAAAAATATTTTAAATTTATTAAAGTAAAACCAAAAGACTGGCCGTCATAGCAATATGGAGGTTGTCGAAAAAATAACAATGCCACAGAAGGAGAAAGAAAGCATCATCTCACAAACCGTTTCCAACTACGGAGGGAAGTTGATGTCCTATATTCGCCCGAAAGTGAAAAACACGGAGGATGCGGAAGATATCCTGCAGGAAGTGTGGTATCAGTTCAGTAGCCTTACGAATATTTCGGAGATCGTAAATGTTGGTGGGTGGCTGTATAGGGTAACGGCAAATAAAATTACAGACCGTTACCGCAAAAAGAAAACAGAAAATCTTGAAGATTTCGTATATGAGGATGAAGACGGCAGTTTTTCTATCAAGGATATCTTGCTGATGGATGAAAGTGCGGGTCCTGAAGTAAAGATGTTTCAGGATGAGATCTGGAAAAAACTGTTTGAAGCACTGGATGAACTTCCCGAAAAACAAAGACTGGTCTACGTAGAAAATGAACTGAACGACAAAACCCTCCAGGAGATTGCCGATGAACAGGGCGAAAATATCAAAACCATCATCAGTAGAAAAAACTATGCTGTGAAGCATTTGAGAAACAGATTGAGAAAATTGTACGAAGATTTAAAAAGTTAGAAAAAGAAATTATGAATCATAAACACAAAAAGGGTTGGATTTTTTT
>JASLCD010000174.1 GCA_030146295.1 Chryseobacterium sp. | reverse complement strand
TATATTTGTTATAAACATAAACCATGAAAAACAATTTATTGATTTTTACGTTTAGTTTTTTTGCTTTCCCGGCTTTTGGCTGGGCACAGTCTGCGCCGGATTTTAAAGAACTTCTGGATAGTGCTATGGTTCGGGACTCGAACCTAAAAATGCAGATGACCCAAAATAAGCTTACCGATCTTGACGAACACAAACTGAAAGATGTCTTTCTTCCAACACTGGAATTGAGCGGTAAAGCCGGCTATCTCAACGGAACAGCAAGACTGACGTCACCGGAATTCAACCTCGCTCCCTTTATCAATATTCCGGAAGGAGCATTTAACAATAATTTCAATGTATCAGGATTTTCAGGGATTGCCAAGGCAGATGCCAAAATGCTTCTGTATTCAGGAGGGAAGGTGAAATACATGAAAAAAGCGGTTGAAGAAAAGAAAAAGTCTGAAGATATTCTTTTGGAAAAAACAAAAGATGAGGTGATTGCCACTATTTCCAAAGCCTACGATCAGCTAGCCCTGATTCATCAGTCTAAAAAAGTACTGGATGAAAGCAAAAGAAGGCTTGATATCAACAGGAAAACAGCCGACAAAGCCCTTGGTTATGGTTTAATTACACCTTATGATCATAAGAAAATTGAACTGGCTCAGGCTACTTTAGATGCTAAAATGGTAGAATATGAAGGGAAAAAAGAACTTCTTCTTACCCAGCTTTATATTTTAACAGGAATCAACAGAGAGAGGCTCAAAATGATTGATCCGGTATTATCTCCTGTAGAACTGCTGGCTGCTGAAAAAGGAATAGAACAGAGAGCAGAAATCCGTGCGCTGGAACATGGTATCAGTGCTGCAGACTATAAAATAAAAGCGGAAAGAACATGGATGATTCCTAAAGTACAGCTGATGGCTTCTGCTTACTATATCGGCTTGTACGGAAACAGGATCAAATCTTCGGAAAATGTAATCCCGGCAGTTCCAATACTTGGATATGAAGGAAAAAAACTGGACTGGAGACCCAATAATATCAACGTATTTCCATTGATCACTGCCGGAGTAGGCTTTAAATGGGAGATTTTCGATGGTAAAGAAGGAAAACATGCTGAAGAAACCGCCAAAGTAGGGAAAGAAGTATTGCAGAACCAGAAAGAAGATGCCCTGAAAAAACTGACACTGAACCTGGCTAATAATCAGACGAATTATGATATTGCTTCTGCGCAGATCACACTAAAAGCCAAAGAAAAAGAACTGGCAAAAAATGCCCTCGTACAGGCAGAAAAAGAATTCAGATACGGAATGAGTAAATCTTCCCAGCTTATTGATGCAGAAAACGATCTTGAAACTTCCGAACTGGAATACCAGAATGCCATTTTCAACCAGAGAAGAGCGGGAATAGAACTGATGAGATCTACCCAGGAACTGGATATCACCAAATTTTATTTAATCCCTTAAAAATTTAAATGATGCATAAAAATATATCTATACTCTTCGCTGCTCTGTTTTTGCTGGGGAGCTGTGACAAAAAAAATGAAAAAATCAAAGAACCTGAAGGAAAAACAAAAAAAGATGTGATCTCTTTTGCTCCTAAAGTAACAGGGAGAATTTTAAAAATATATGTTTCTGAAGGTCAGACGGTGAAAAAAGGAGATACTCTGGCTCAGCTTGATGTTCCGGAGGTTTCTGCAAAAATAGCTCAGGCCCAGGGCGCAGTAAGTGCTGCCTCAGCCCAGGAACAAATGGCCAAAAACGGGGCTACAGCCGATCAGATGAGACAGCTTCAGGCCAAATATAAAGGACTCAAAGAACAATATGAATTTGCCCAGAAGTCTTACAAAAGAGCAAACAATATGTTCCGCGACAGCTTAATGTCTCCACAGGCTCATGATGAAATATATGCAAAACTACAGGGTGCAAAGGCGCAGTATGATGCTGTGGTTGCAGAGCTGGATGATGTGAAAAGAGGAACCCGTTTCGAGAAAGTGGAAATGGCAGCAGGACAGGCATCACAGGCCAAAGGAGCTTTGCAGGAAGCCAATGTCGCTTACTCTGAAAGATACATCATCGCCACCAATAATATGGAAATAGAAACCATAAGCCTCAACACCGGAGAGCTGGCAACAGCGGGATTTGCATTATTCAACGGATACATTCCGGAAAGCACTTATTTCAGATTTACCATCCCGGAAAGCGCTATTTCAAAATATAAAAAAGGGCAGGAGGTGACAATGCAGGTCGTGTATAATAAAGAAACGCTGACAGGAAATATCGTATATATCAAGCAGCTTACCAAGTATGCGGATATTACTACAGCTTATCCTGATTACCAGCTGCAGGATGCGATCTATGAGATCAAAGTAAAACCGAAAGACATGAATAAGGCCAAAAGTATTTTGGTAAATGCCAATGTCATCCTTCAATAAAATGAAACAGAATCAATGGGACTTTATCTAGGTTTCGTGATGTTCTTCAACATATAAAAATATACAGATGAAAGAATTTTTCCGTCTTTTACAACGTGAGTTCAAACTTTTTATCGGCAATTCTACCTTAAGGACTGTTTTCTTTTTGGCGCCGGTCTTCTATGCAACCTTGCTGGGGTTTGTCTACAAAAGCGGAAAAGTTGAAAATACTCCTGTATTGGTAGTAGACAGAGATAATACACCTTTGTCTAACCAGCTTACGGAAATGCTGGATGATAATAAAAGCATCAAAATTATCAGATATCTGCAGGAGCCTCTGAGCATTAAAGATGAGGTCATCAGGCATGAAGCAGCGGCTGTAGTGATTATTCCCTCAAGATTTGAAGGAGATATGCTTCAGAAAAAATACCCCGAACTGAATGTTTATATCAATACCGGGAATGTTTTGACGGCAAATTTTGCCTCCAAAGCGCTTCAGCTGACCATAGGAACATTCTCTGCCGGAGCTTCCATCAAAGCCCTTCAGAAAGCAGGAATGCCTGCAGCAAAAGCGGTCACACAATATGAACCTTTCAAAGCCAACTATATTACCCTCTTCAATACCACCGGAAACTACCTTATCTTCATGTGGCCTGCAATGCTGGCGGTCGTGTTACAACAGGTGATTCTGCTGGCAATGGCGGTAAGTTTTGCAGCCGAATTTGAAAGAGGATCTTTTGTGAAAGAATACCTGAAAATGAAAAAATGGGCGTTCCCAACCATGCTTATTAAGGTCATACCGATCTGGGTGTTTTCTATTCTTATTGTGGGGATCTATTACTTTATGCATATGATTTTCAGAGTCCCGATGCCGGAAGGAATACTCAATTTTATTCTGCTGACTGCAGTTTTTGTAGGATCTGTTTCATTTTTAGGAGTATTTATCAGTATTCTGATTCCTGATGCTTTGAAGGCTACACAAATCCTTATGGTGATTGCTTCACCTGCTTTTATTATCAGTGGTTTCACATGGCCCTTGAGCGCAATGCCTGCTTTTGTTCAGTTTATTGCCAATATTATTCCGTTAACCCCTTTTTTACAGGCCTTCAAAATCTTATTAATTCAAAAAGGATCAGTAGAACTTACATTCCCTTACCTGAAACATTTAAGCATCCTTTTAGTAGTATACGCTATTATAGGATGGATTGCTTTAAAGATCAAACTTTGGTTTATTTTCAAAAAAGCAGCCCCTCAAGAAATTGAAGCTGAAGGCGCTTCTCAGGAAGATATCGAATAGTTCTTTTTGTCAGTGGATTTTATTTTCAGTATTTATGGTTATTGATTATTAATAAAAAGAACTATATCCCCTAAAAGCTCAATATTCATAACTTGAAAACTAGCTCCCGTATCCTTCCTCAATCATTATCTTTACGCTTAACAACAAACGATCAACCACAAACTGTCAACTACTAAAATCTAACTGTCTACCTTTTTTACACCGACTATAAAATCAAACAAAAAAACTGATATATTTGTCTGTAGTAAAATAGAAATTATATGGAAAATGTATTTGATGCAAAAGATGCTCAAAACTATATTGACAGAATAAACAAATTGGTGGAAGATACTCATGGTTTGTGGGGAAAAATGACAGTAGACCAAATGCTGGCACACTGTTGTATAACCTATGAGATGATTTATGAACCGGAAAAGCATAAAAAACCTGGATCTATTGCAAAATTTATATTAAAAACCTTTGTAAAACCTAAAGTAGTAGGAGAAAAAGCCTATCCAAGAGATTCCCCTACATCCCCACAGTTTTTGGTGACCACCAGAAAAAACTTTCAGGAAGAAAAAACAAGACTGATTGGTTTTATTCAGAAGACCCAGCAATTGGGGGCAGAAGCTTTTGATGGGAAAGAATCCTTTTCGTTCGGAAAATTGAAAGCCCAGGAGTGGAACAATATGTTTGCTAAACATCTGAACCACCATCTGTCACAGTTTGGCGTTTAAAACTCACTGCATGAAAAAAATTCTATTACTCCTCATTCTGGCATCCCATTTTGTATTGGGGCAGATGCCTGATATTTCAAATACCTGGCTGAACAATAGTAAACCTTATCTGGGAACTATCGGAAACAAAGGACAGGAACTGAAACTTAAGATCAATATTTCTGAACAGAATAAAAAAAATGATCAGGAGTATTTTGTTTCAGGATATTCTCTTGTCAATACCAATTTCACAAAATTTGAAGGTAAGATTACCATTTCAAAATATAAAGATTCCAGAAAGCAGGGAACTGTGTTTGGAGAGTATGAACTGGCAGAAGAGAATAAAGGAAAACATTCAGGGCTTTTTAAGGGAAAATTTGTCTATAATTTTAAATGGAATAAGAAAACAGAAAAAATTGAAGGACAGTATATAGAGCTTATAGGAGACTGGAAAAGTTATGACGGCACCCTAGAGCTTAAAACCCATTTGAAAAATCAGTAATAAAAAATACTAATCTCAGATCCTGTATCCTGATCGTCACCCAGATCAAACCTTTAAAAACTCATCAATATTATGAAACTAGGCGCATTTTCAATCAGTTTAAGTGTAAAAGATCTTCAGAAATCCAAAGACTTTTATGAGAAACTTGGCTTTACAACCATGGCAGGAACAACAGCACAAAATTACCTGATCATGAAAAACGGTTCTACTCTGATAGGACTTTTCCAGGCAATGTTTGACGGAAATATGCTTACTTTCAATCCGGGATGGGATGAAAATGCTCAGAACCTTGAATCTTTTGAAGATGTACGCGAAATTCAGAAAAGATTAAAGGAAAGCGGAGTTGAAATTGGAAAAGAAGCTGATGAAACAACTTCAGGGCCTGAACATATCTATCTGAAAGATCCTGATGGAAACATGATTTTAATAGATCAGCACAGATAACCATCTGGAAAATGGTATAAAAACTACTTAAAAAGAAACTTAACTAATAAAAACAACTATGGCATCAGTAAACGTTTATTTAACATTCAACGGGAATTGCAGAGAAGCATTCGATTTCTATAAGTCCGTTTTTGGGGGAGAATATCCTTATATCGGAACATTCGGAGAAATGCCTCCAATGGAAGGAAAAGAAACTCCGGAAGAAGATAAAAACAAAATTATGCACGTTACACTTCCAATTTCCAAGGAAACAATGTTGATGGGAAGTGATACAGGAGGGGAGTGGGCTTCCAATTTTCAGGCAGGAAACAATTTCTCTATTTCTGTGAATGCAGAATCTAAAGACGAAGCAGACAAATTATTCGGAGGCCTTTCTTCAGGCGGACAGGTAACAATGCCAATGGCAGATACTTTCTGGGGAGCTTATTTCGGTATGTTTACCGATAAATTCGGAATCAACTGGATGGTCAACTATGATGATCCTGCTAAAATGCAGCAGCACCCATAAGATTAATATTTTGTATTTAAAATAGAATTAGAATGACCGGCAATCCCATTGCCGGTTTTTTATTTGATACCAATTTGCATCCCAAAAATTTTTAAATTTGATGAAAGAGTACATCAGAAATAATAAAATGATGGAAAATTTTTACAATTAATACAAAAAAATATAAAATGATGAAATTTACAATTGAAGACATTAAAACCGAGCATCAGAAAGTAAAAACCGGAGCAGATTTCCCTGCTTATATTCAGGCTGTAAAAAGGTTGGGAGTTTCTCATTATACAACCTATATCTCTGACGGAAATACAGAATATTTCGATGAGGAAAACCAATCTGTTCAGACAGGAAGTAAGTATGAGCTCCTCACTGTTTTAGAAAACCTGAATCTTGAAAATTTTAAACTGAGACTGAAATTTCACCAACAGGGAGGAACAGATTATATGACTTTCTGTAATGACTGTGCAGAAAACGGAGTCAAAGGCTGGAAGATGGATCTTCATGCGATGACCTGTACTTATTTCGATCAAAATGAAAAAGATATTCTGACAGAACAGGTTCCGGGATAGACCCTTAGAGACCAAAGATGTGAACCATTTTATCCAAATTTCTTTCAATCATCATATAAAATATTGTTTGCTATTATTGATTTAAAATATTAATTTTGTTAAAAACGATAGATAATAGTAATTAATAGGCATGAGAAAGGTTTTTACGAAGTTGGCATTCACAGTATTAGGTTTGGGGTCCATATTGACATTTGCTCAAAAAGGTGATCTGGGAGCATGGTATATGTATTTTGGAAATAACAAGATCAGCAAGAAGCTGAACTGGCATAATGAAATTCAGTACCGTAATTTTGATGCGGTAGGAGATCTGGAACAGTTGCTTATCCGTACAGGGATTGGATATGATCTTACGGAAAATAATAACAATGTTTTATTGGGATATGGTTTTATTCTGAGCCAGCCTTATGTAAACGGAGAGAAAAAAGAAAATATTGAGCACAGGATTTTCCAGCAGTATATTACCAAGCAGAAATTCGGACGTTTTTACCTTCAGCACCGTTACCGTTTGGAAGAACGTTTTCTGGAAGATGATTTCAGGATGAGATTCCGTTATATGCTTGGAGTGAATATTCCGATTACTCAAAAGGAGCTACTGCCAAAAACCCTTTATGCATCAGTATATAATGAAATTTTTCTGCACTTCAACAGTCCGGTTTTCGACAGAAACAGAGTCTACGGAGCATTAGGATATGTTATTAATAAAAACATGAGGATTGAAGCAGGGTATATGAACCAGATTCAGGAAAACAGGAACCGCGGACAGATTCAGATTGGGTTTTATAATAATATTCCTTTTACTAAAAACTGATCATAACCGCTGCTGAATGCCTGATGAAGACCATTATTTGGAAAATAAAAATAATAAACACAAAAAATAAACACCTATGCATTCAGGAAAAAGATTTGGAGCCCGTGAGTTCATTACCTGGACAAGACGAAGCATTTACGCTCTGATTGTCTTATCAGCAATTCCTACTGTTTTATACTTTTTTGGCTGGACATTTCTTTCCGTTCCGTGGCAGCCCATTGCCATCATGGGAACTGCGGTTGCTTTTATCGTTGGATTTAAAAACAATGCCAGCTATAGCAGACTTTGGGAAGCAAGACAGATCTACGGAGCGATCATTAATGACAGCCGTAGTTTTGGATATATTCTGAGAGACGCGCTGCTTTCCAAAAACCAGGATAAAGTAAAAGAGATGTTTCTTCGTCATTATGCATGGCTTACCGCATTAAGGTTTCAGCTTCGTGAGCCAAGAGCGTGGGAAAATATGGGGACAGCGCAGTTTGATGAATATGCCAGAAATTATGATATTCCGGAAAGGCTTTCCAAGCTGGATGAAGAATTGAAAAAGTACCTGTCCGAACCTGAGCTTCAGTATATTTTAAGCAAAAAGAACAGAGCAACTCAATTGATGGCTTGCCAGAGCAAAACTTTGTCTGAAGCCTACGAAAATAGAGAACTCAATGATTTTCAATGGACACAGATCAATCAGCAATTGGTGAAATTTACCGATAGCCAGGGAAAAGCAGAAAGGATTAAAAACTTTCCGTACCCAAGAAACTTCTCTTCAATTACCACTTATCTTTTGCTTTTATTCATTGTTTTTGTGCCTTTCGGATTACTGAAAGAGTTTGACAAACTTGGAGCCGGTACAATGGTAGAAGGATGGACATTATGGTTTAATATTCCCTTTTCTTTACTCGTGACATGGTGTTTTCATACCTTAGACAATGTAGGAGAAGCCTCTGTGAATCCCTTTGAAGGAAGTGCCAATGACGTTCCGATTACCCAGATCAGCCGCACCATAGAAATTGATATGAGAGATATGCTGGATGAATCTGATCTTCCGCCAGCCATCACACCGAAGAATAATATTGTCCTTTAGTTGGAATTAAAAAAAATAAAGACATAGAAGCTTCAATAATCTTTAGATTCAATGGAAATCAACGGAACCTTTATGTCTCAGAAAACAAAAAGAAAACCTGTAAGGTTTAGATATAGAAAATAGCGGATATAATCCGAACAAAAAATAACACTTAAAAAACTTACTTAAAATGATTCACAGCTATGTTATAATATCCATTGCAGTACTGCTCTCTGTGATGATATTGGTAATGATCGGCCAGAAATTGAAAGTGGCTTACCCGATTTTTCTTGTGATTGCAGGATTGCTGATAAGCTTTGTGCCGGGAATGCCGCGTATAGAAATAGAACCGGATCTTGTTTTTCTTATTTTCCTGCCGCCTATTTTGTTTGAAGCAGCGTGGTTTACTTCCTGGCAGGATTTTCATAAATGGAGAAAACAGATTTTTTCGATGGCCTTCGGATTGGTGTTTTTAACATCCATCGTCGTTGCTTATCTTTCTTCTTCAATTATTCCGGGGCTTACGGTAGCAATGGGATTTTTGCTGGGAGGTGTAAATTCTCCCCCGGATGCGGTAGCAGCTACCTCGGTACTGAAACATATGAAAATCCCCAAAAAAATTACCAATATTCTGGAAGGAGAAAGTCTTATCAATGATGCATCCAGTTTAATTGTATTTAAGTTTGCCCTTGCAGCGGTTATTTCAGGACAGTTTATCTGGAGAGATGCTGTTCAGGATTTCTTTATGATGGCTATCGGAGGAATTGCCATAGGAGTGGCAGTAGGCTTTTTATTTGGAGCATTGCTTAAGGTGATTCCTACCAATTCTAATATTGATACCATTATTACCCTTATTGTTCCGTACATTATGTATGTGGGAGCAGAGCATTTTCATTTCTCAGGAGTACTGGCAGTAGTGGCGGGAGGATTACTGATGTCTTATAATTCCCATTGCTATTTAAGTCATACCTCAAGGATACAGTCCGGGAATGTGTGGAGTGTATTGATATTCCTGATGAATACTATTATTTTTATTCTGATTGGTCTTGAACTTCCTATTGTTGTGGAAGGAATGAAAGAATATACCATTTCTGAAGGTATTTTCTACAGTGTAGTGATTGGTGGAGCGATCATCGGGACAAGAATTCTGTATAGTTATGCATTGATGTATTTTCCAAGAGTGTGTTCTAAAGAGTTAAGATTAAAAGTTCCGAAACCGGACTGGAGAGAACCTTTCATTATTAGCTTTGCAGCGATGAGGGGAGTTGTTTCATTGGCTGCCGCATTGTCTATTCCTGCTTTTTTACCAAACGGAGACGCATTTCCGCATCGGAACATTATTTTATTCGTAACTTTCGTTATTATATTGATTACTCTTGTAGGACAAGGATTATTGTTGAGCCCGATCCTGAAATTATTGAATATACAGGATTCCGGAAGTGAATTGCCGGAAGAAAAACAGGAGGTTATCCTTATGCGTAAGCTTAAAGAAACAGCATTACACAAACTGGATAATGACTTCTCTGAGCTGGCAGTCACCAACAGCCTGGTACGTCATCAGAAGCATAAGCTGGAAAATGAAATGATGCTGATGGCAGACAAAGCCCAATGTATGGCTTCCACAGGAGATTATGTATCCGCAATCAATGAAAACAAAGATGTCCTACGCCAGATCATTCAGGCACAGAGAAATGAACTGCACAGAATGAAAAGAGAAAAAATATTTGATGATCATGTAATGAGAGCTATTGAGATGCAGCTGGATTTTGATGAGGCAAAGATTACAGGGTTTTCACATGGGTAAATAATTTGAAGACAATCGTGACTCAGCAAAAGATTATTGTAAAAACGGAGTCCTCAGACCTATGGTGGGGCATACATGGTCTGACAGAAAAAACAGGATGGGAAGATCTTGAGCTTTTTTATGCATCAGGAGAGAGAATAGGTTTCGTTTGTTTGAATACGAAAAAATATTTAAGATATTCTCTTGATAGCTTTAAGCCCCAGAATGATATTGATGCTGATGAAAGAGAATTTTATAATACCCTTCAAAATTATCTCGAGGGGAATATCTGTCATTATTGGTTTTATTATGACCAGATAGATGACGTGCATTTTTTTGAAGTTCCCTATGAAGCCCCCAGAAATAAAGAAGGAATAAAACCTTCCTGGATAGACATCTGGCATCCTGATGAAGGAATAAGTGTTCAAACCATTGAAAGTGCAGTTGCTGAATTTGCCGGAAAGTTTCTGGAAATAGACGATTGCCTGGTGGAGGTGGTACATGATGTTTCATTAGAAGAATCTATTGCCTCTTTTAAAGAAAGCGAAAAACGTTTTGGAGGAAAAGCTCCCCAGGAAATTGCTTTTTCAGAAGAACTGGTTACAGAACTGTCCGGTTTATGGAAAATGAATAATGATGAGGTTTTGAAAAAACTTAAAGAAACTATCTAAAGTAAAGAAATATGAGCACACCAATCACTGTTCAGTACCCGATAAATGCTCCGGTTGAAAAAGTCTGGAAGGCATTGACTGATAAAAATGAAATGAAATCCTGGTATTTTGATATCCGGGATTTTGAGTTAGAAACAGGAAAAGAATTTAATTTCTATGAGCCGGGAGGCGCCAATCAATATCATCATCAGGGTGAAATATTAGAAATAATACCTGATCGGAAACTGAAACATACATGGTCATATCCTGATTTTTCGGTATTGAAAACGATAGTGATATGGGAATTATTGCCTGAAAACGGACAAACTTTGGTGAAACTTACTCACGAGGGAATTGAAAATTTCAAAGATTTAGGGGATGGCTTTTCAAGAGAAAACTTTACGGAAGGCTGGAACACAATTATAGGGCAAAGTTTAAAAGAATATCTGGAAAATTAGAATATGATTACATTACTGCCTTTTACGATTCAGGATGCTTCATTACTGATATCAAAGATAGAAGATGAAAGAATGCTTCTTCAGTTTGCCGGACCTGTATACCGTTTTCCCCTTACAACAGAACAGCTGGAAACCGATTTGTCTGATAAAAACAGAACCCTGTTTACCATAGCAGACCCTACCGGAACTACAATTGGCCATGCTCAGATTTTTGTAAAGGAAAAAACATTTCTGTTGGGAAGAATTCTGATCTGGGACGAAAACAACAGAGGAAAAGGATATGGAAAGAAAGTGATGCAGGAGCTTCTGAAATATGGGTTCAGTCATTTTGATAAAGAAACTGCAGAACTGAACGTGTACGACTGGAATACCGGAGCTATTGAATGTTACCGGAAAGTAGGCTTTGTTTTTGATCCCGACGTTAAGAGCGAAGCGAAAATTGATACGGAAACCTGGGTTTCCCTTAATATGAAAATCCATAAAAACACCTTTGAATTACAGGAATTATGACACAATTTACTGCACTTCGTCCTATTCTCTGGACAGAAAATATTGATGATACCATAGGGTTTTATATGCGTGTTCTCGGATTTACCCTGTTAGATAGAAATGATGACTGGCAATGGGCGTCTCTTCGTAAAGACGAAATATACATAATGCTTTCACAGCCTAACCAGCATGAAAATAATACTTCAATTGGTTTTTCCGGCTCATTGTATTTCAATGTAAATAAAGTGGATGAGCTTTGGGAAGACCTTAAAACAAAGGCCAAAGTATGCTATGAGATTGAATCTTTTGAGTGGGGAATGAGGGAATTTGCGATCTATGACAACAATGGCTATATCCTACAATTTGGGGAACTCATAGATAATATTGGCAATACGGAATAAAATTTGCTATTTTTGGGGAAATATTTAGAAAGTCAATGAAAAAAAATATAATAGTAGGTTTCGCAGCAATTTTATTACTGGCATCTTGTAATAAGGATAAAGAGATCCTTGATACATTAAATACCTATAATAATTCAATGGTAGAAAAAGGATATCACTTTGGGGATAAACTTCAGCTTCCGAAAGAAGTAACGGAAAATGCAGAAAGCGTAACCATTAGCTTTGGAGATAAAGAAACAACTGATTTAACCATTGATCCTAAGTTTTTTACTTTAGGAGATAATGCGGTTACTTTCAATATCAAAACAAAAGGCGGAGAAGTATTGAACCAGGATGCCACCATCAATGTTTTTGCAAAAAATCCTGAAAAAAATATTGCTTACCAGATTGTAGCAGAATATCCTCACGATCCTAAAAACTTCGTACAGGGATTCCAGGCAGATGGAAATACTATCTATGAAAGTGACGGTCAGAACGGATCTACACAAATCCTTAAATATACATTAGGAACAACTACACCTCTTGCTTCT
>JASLCD010000164.1 GCA_030146295.1 Chryseobacterium sp. | reverse complement strand
TTAACATTATAGTTATATTTGCATAATATTTAATTCAATACATGAAAGCACTTGTATTTCCAGGGCAGGGTTCTCAGTTCGTAGGAATGGGAAAAGAGTTGTATGATTCTAGAAAAGATATTAAAGATCTGATGGAATCTGCCAATGAAATTTTAGGTTTCGACATTCTTTCCATTATGTTTAACGGAACGGATGCAGATCTTAAAAAAACAGAGGTTACCCAGCCTTCAATATTTATACATTCAGTAGCAGCATTAAAAGCCGTAAACGGTCTTGGTGCTGAAATGGTAGCAGGGCACTCTTTAGGAGAGTTTTCAGCTTTGGTTGCCAACGGAGTTTTATCCTTTGATGATGGCTTAAAATTAGTTTCAGAAAGAGCAAAAGCTATGCAGGAGGCTTGTGATGCCAATCCAAGTTCTATGGCTGCTATCTTAGGTTTAGATGATGCTAAAGTTGAAGAGATCTGTGCACAGATCAGCGGTATCGTTGTTCCTGCAAATTATAACTGTCCAGGACAATTGGTCATCTCAGGAGAAACACCAGCCGTAGAAGAGGCTTGTGCAAAACTGAAAGAAGCAGGAGCTAAAAGAGCATTGTTACTACCGGTAAATGGAGCTTTCCATTCACCATTGATGCAACCTGCACAGGAAAGACTGGCAGCAGCCATCGAGAAAACAAAATTCAGAAAAGCAACGATTCCTGTATATCAGAATATCACTACAACAGCGGTAACGAATCCTGACGAGATCAAACAAAATCTGATCGCTCAGCTTACAGGTCCTGTAAAATGGACGCAGTCTGTTCAGAATATGATTAAAGATGGTGCATCCAACTTTGTAGAAGTAGGACCAGGAAAAACCCTTCAGGGATTGATCAAAAAAATTGACGGATCAGTAGATGCGGTTTCTGCAATCTAATTAAAAATATATGAACGCGATATTTTCACCGGGCAAGCTTATGCTTACTTCAGAATATTTCGCAATCGATGGAGCTCTTGTCTTAGCGGTACCTACCAGGCTGGGACAAGAGTTTTTCTTTGAAGAAAAAGAATATGGCAATTCACTTATTCTTTGGGAAGCCTGCCATCAAAATACATTATGGTTGAAAGTTGTCATTGATTATAAAAACTGGCAGATCTTAGAAACAAACATTCCATCAAGCGCTGAATTTATTGTCAAAACATTAAAGAATGTTCAGCAGCTTTCTACTACTAAATTCAAGACCAATCTTACTTACCATTTAAAGACAAACCTTCAGTTTCCTGCAGACTATGGCCTTGGAAGCAGTTCTACTTTGATGAATAATCTTGCAGAATGGGCGGAGATAGATCCTTTTTATCTTAATACAATCAGTTTGGGAGGCAGCGGATATGATATTGCAGTTGCAAAAGAGAAATCTGCAGTCCTTTTCCAAAGTAAACCCGAGATTAAATATGAGAAGGTAGATTTCAATCCTTTATTTAAAAATGAACTGATTTTTATTCATTTAAATCAGAAGCAGGATAGCAGAGAAGGGATCAACTTTTATAAATCAAAAAAGAAGTCTCCGGAATTGGTTAATGAATTTTCAGATATCACAAAGAAAATATTGTTATGCAATGAATTGGAAAATTTTTCGGAATTAATGATGATTCATGAACGGAAAATTGCCGATTTTCTTGATATTCTCACAGTTAAGGAAAAGATATTCCCGGACTGCCCCTCTTTTGTCAAAAGTTTGGGCGCATGGGGTGGAGATTTTGTAATGAGTGCGAAATTTGGGGGCTATAAAGACTATTTTTGGGAGAAAGGTTTTCCTACCGTTTTTGAATGGTCAGATATAATTAATTTATAATCAGTATTTTACAATCCTGTTTTTTTATTTGTCATTCTGACTTATATCAGTATATTTAAACCACCTTTAACAAATAATTAATATTATTTTTGTTGAAGTCAATAAAGAAATAGAAAATATAAGTAAAATGAAAAACACTAAAATCATCCAGGATTTAGAAAAATTGGGGATTAAAGGAAACTATGAGGTAGTGTATAATCCTTCTTATGAAGAATTATATCAGGCTGAAGTTTCTCCTGAAAATCAGGGATTTGAGAAAGCTGAGCTTACAGAATCTGGCGCGGTATCGGTAAAAACAGGAATTTTCACAGGTCGTTCACCTAAAGACAGATATATTGTTCAGGATGATGTTACAAGAGATACTATTTTCTGGGATGGTAAAGTAAATTTACCTACTACTGCAGAAATTTTCGGGTCTTGTAAAGAACTAGTGCTGAACCAGCTTGCTGAATCTAAAAAGATTTATGTAGTAGATACATTCTGCGGAACGAATGCAGATACGAGACTTAAAGTAAGATTTATCGTTGAAGTAGCATGGCAGGCGCATTTTGTTACTAATATGTTTATTCGACCTTCTCACTATGAGCTTGAAAACTTTGGAGAGCCTGATTTCACAGTAATCAACGGTTCTAAAACAATCAACCCGAACTGGGAAGCTCAGGGATTGAATTCTGAAAACTTTATCATGTTCAACCTTACTGAAAAACTACAGATCATCGGAGGTACATGGTACGGAGGTGAAATGAAAAAAGGAATGTTTGCCATGATGAACTATTACCTTCCATTAAAAGGTATGGCTTCTATGCACTGTTCTGCTAACGTAGGAGAAAAAGGGGATGTAGCTTTATTCTTTGGTCTTTCAGGAACAGGAAAAACTACTTTGTCTGCAGACCCGAAAAGATACCTTATCGGCGATGACGAGCATGGTTGGGATAACAACGGAGTATTCAACTATGAAGGTGGATGCTATGCTAAAGTAATTGACTTATCAGAAGAAAAAGAACCGGATATCTTCGCTGCAATCAAGAGAGATGCTCTTCTTGAAAATGTTGTTGTAAACAATGGAGTAGCAGATTATACAGACGGATCTATCACAGAAAATACAAGAGTTTCTTATCCAATTTATCATATCAACAAAATTGTATTGCCTTCTAAAGCAGGTCATGCGAAAAAGATTGTTTATCTTTCAGCAGATGCATTCGGAGTACTTCCTCCGGTTTCTATTCTGAATGAAGATCAGGCTCAATACCACTTCCTTTGCGGTTATACTTCAAAATTAGCCGGAACAGAAAGAGGAATTACAGAACCTCAGCCATCTTTCTCACCAGCATTTGGTGAAGCATTCCTTACATTACACCCAACAATGTATTCTAAAACATTGATCGGTAAAATGCAGGAGCACGGAGCTAAAGC
>JASLCD010000150.1 GCA_030146295.1 Chryseobacterium sp. | reverse complement strand
CATCCGTGATTTTTCCTTTGCCTTCATCTCCGTACTGAAGACCTACAACTACATAAGTTGACATATTTTACTTTTGTTTTTAGATTCGTGCAAAATTACTTTTAAAAAATTGGGTGAGCAAATTTGAGACGAATTTTATTTCTGACTGAAAAATTTTGATACTTGATTAATTTTGAATAATGCATATATTTGATAAAACTATTAAGACAAAATTATACATGAACTCAGAAGATGTTGCTGCATATCTGCTAGAACTAGATGACATTTTTGAAAAAAAAGGATGGAAACAAAAAGAAAATTATGTGGATGTATTTAATTCTCTAAGTAAATTTTCAGAAAAAATAATCGTGGATAAAAATGAATACTTATTAATATTAGAATTATTAAGAGAGTTTCACTGGATTTCATTAAATGATTATTATAATAGTTGTAGAACATTACTGATCAATTTAACATCCGATTTAAACCATAGAAATACAAATATATACGCATTTCCTATTATAAAAAAAACACATCAATTTAAAGTAAAAAGTGGATCATTTGTATCATATCTAATGAAGTCATTATTAGAGACAATCCCAAATGGAAAAAAGTTTAGATTTGAAGATATTAATAACTTTAATGATTTAAAAAAATTAAGATTTAAAAACTCTGATGTTTTTATCTTAGTAGATGATTTTATAGGAAGTGGTGAAACTTTTAATGAATGTATCAAAGAAATTACTGGTATTAATAATAGATTTATTGAAAATCTTAGAATTTTAACAATTGCAATTAGAAAAGACACTTTAGAAAGAATTAATAAAAGACACAAAATATATTATAATTTTGATGTATTAAAAGGCATAACTGATTATAACGTAGGAAAGGATATTGAAATTAAAAAAGAAATAATGAAGAAAATTGAAAATAGGATTTTTTTTGGAATTAAACAATATTCTTTAGGATTCAAAGAATCAGAAAGCTTAATTACCTTATTACGAACACCCGATAATACATTTCCAATCTTTTGGAATAAATATAAAGAAAAGATAGGTTTAACTCCGCCATTTCCAAGATATGAAAAAGCTTAACAATACTGATCTATACCAGCTTTTATACGTTTTAAAATTCAATGGTACACTAACAAAATTAGTCCGAAATGAAGTTAGCTACATTGATATAGTAAATAATATAAAAAACTTAACTAATGAAAATATCCTTACTTATGTTAATCAAAAAATTACCTTAACAAAAAAAGGAGAGGATCTTCTAGAAAAATTAGCAATTACATATAAATCTAAAAATAAAGAAGAATGGATCATCAAAGAATCAAAATCTAAACTAGATAAAAAGTTAGAAATAGATTTTGTATATTTACCAGACCAAAATAAAATCTTTTTTTAAAATACGGGATGTGATGTCACATACCCTAATTTGGGAACATAATTTCAAGCTCAATGAGCTTGTAATAAAGCAAAATCTCCGCTTTGCTTCGATATTTGCTTTATTAAAGCTCATTTTTCCGTTTGGGAGATTTTTAGTCTCCCAAACACAAAGGAAACAACTTAGATCATATGAAGGATTTTGAAACGTATAAAAAGATATTTAGAGAAAAAGCACTTAATAGCGCTTACTCGGAGGAAAATATCATTAAATGTTTGAGATATGGTGAAAATTTGGTAGATAATAATTTACCAATAATTTATAATTCTTATCATTTATCTGGCTTAGTTGGATATAAGCATGATTATTTAACTAGAGCTATATTATCAACTGAATTTTTTTATAGACATTTTCAAGTTAAAAAAAAAAATGGAAATAGTCGAAAAATTTCAGAACCATTACCTAGCTTAAAAGAAATACAATATTTCATTCTAAAAGAAATATTATACAAACAAAAATCAAGTAAATACTGTAAAAGCTATATTCCTAAAAAAAAATTCAAAGAATATTTACGATTTCATACAAATGAAAAAGAAGTTTTAACACTAGATATTGAGGATTTTTTTTCTTCAATAAAATATAACTTAGTAGAACAGTACTTTTTAAAAATTGGATATGCGAGAGATTTAGCTTTATATTTATCTTGTTTATGTACATATTCAGATGTTAAAGAAGAGAAAGAACTTAGTACCTTAATTAGATACCTACCACAAGGAGCTCCAACAAGTCCTTATCTTTCCAATCTTATTTTAGCTGATTTTGATGATGAAATTGCAGAATACTGTTTCAACTTAAAAATAAAATATACAAGATATGCTGATGATATGGCTTTCTCAGGTGATTCAATTGCTAAAAACGAATTAATTAAGTTTGTTAAAGATAAATTACTTAATTATAATCTAAAATTAAATGAGAACAAAATCAATTATATGAAACAAAATGTTCCTCAAATAATTTCGGGTGTTATTGTTAATAAAAAATTACAATTACCTAAAAAAGACAGGAATGATATAAGGAAAGTAATGTATTTCATTATGAAACATGGTATTGAAAGTCATCTGCAAAAAACTAATGAAACTCGAGAATATTATATTTCACATTTATTAGGAAGAATACAATATGCTCTAAATTTAAATCCAAATGATGAGAATTTAAAAAAATATAAACAATTTTTGATAAATCTCAAAATAACAAAAATGCTCCCATAATTATTAGAATTAATATATAGCGGAGCATTTTATTCTCATTTTAACAAAATCTGAATCTTCATAAAAAACACTATATGGAATAACAAACAAAGTTCCATGCCGGTCTTTAATAAGAATTTGTCAAAATCTCTACATTTGAAGATCTAAATTATTTGCCAGTTCACCAAGATCACAAAAGAGAAGTTTCCTATCTCTCTTCTAATTATTAGTAATTCCCTTACTCATCCTCTATCTTTGATTAGCATCTAAAAAATTTTTATGACCCCATCACAAACATCAGCCTATCTACCCTCAAAAATAAACAGCAGCTCCCAGCTTTTCTACACGCTGTTTTCTCCGGAAACCGTAAAAGCCACGCTGCTTATGGTTCATGGTATGCAGGAACACAGCGGAAGATATGCAGAGATTGCAGCCTATTTTGCCAGCCATGGAATTGCTGTACTGACATATGATCATTTGGGACATGGAAAATCTGTAAAGGAGAAAAAAGAGATTGGTTTCTTCCAGCTTGACAAACCGGATGAAAGGCTTGTGGCAGATGCGGAAATGATGGCCAATCATCTGGCTGGGCAATATCCGGACGTTCCTCATTTTATTTTGGGACATTCCATGGGATCTTTTATTACGCGCTGTCCTCTTCAAAAGGCAAGCCGTCAATTTTCCGGGGCCATTATTACCGGAACCGGCGGACCTTTACCAGGGATAGATGTATTGAGAGGCTATTTATCATTAGCCAATGCTATTGCCCCTCATCACCGTACTTTTTTGAATTCTGTTTTTACGAGTGTCAATAACAAACAGTTTAAAAAGGATAAAGACTTCAGTGCAACCAGCTGGCTGAGTGTAAATCCTCAAAACAGAAAAGCTTTTGAACAAGATCAACTTTGCGGAATTCCTTTTACTCATAATGCTTTTTATACTCTATTTACCATTTATAAAAAAGCAACGGCAAGGAACTGGGCTTCTTCTATTTCAAAGTCATTCCCTTTCTTGTTTATCAGCGGACAGAATGATCCGATCGGTGATTTTGGAAAAGGTGTGATGCATACAGTCAACCATTTAAAAGCTGACGGTTTCCAGCATGTAGAAGTAAAGATCTATCCGGATATGCGCCACGAGATTTTGAATGAGGAAATACGGGAACAGTTGCTGAATGAAATTTATGATTGGATGACAAAATAGAAAGAATCTCTCACAGATCATAAAGATTTCGCAGATTTAATAAATTTAAACATTATGAGAATTCATATTTTCGGAGCTTCCGGTTCCGGAGTTACTACTTTAGGAAAAGCATTATCCAAAGAACTCGATATTGAATATTTTGACAGTGACGATTTCTTTTGGTTAAAAACTGAAAAACCTTTTACAGAAAGACAAAATCCTGAAACAAGGAATTCCACTGTTTCCGATATACTTCATACGACTGAAAACTGGATTTTCGGAGGTTCGATGATCCATTGGGGTGAAAATGTATTTCCCGCATTCGACCTTATTATATTTCTCTATCTTCCTCCGGAACTCAGAATGGAAAGACTGAGAAAGAGAGAATATGAAAGATATGGTGATGAAATTACCACAAATCCTGAACGGACAGAAAAATTTCAGGAGTTTATGGATTGGGCAAAGGATTATGACCACAATACCGGCGTTGCCAGCAGAACGTTAAAAGCTCATCTGGAATGGCTATCGGGGATAAACACCCCATTAATTGAGCTTTCGGGAGACTATGAGCTCTCTCAAAAAATGGACCTTATTCTGGATACAATAAAACAGAGAAACCTGCAGCCAAAGTAGAGTCTGCTTCATGTACTACGTTCGAAAATTTTTAGATTTTGTTCGCAATGACAAAAGTGATGTTACTTGCAGAGGATTTGCTAATTTAGGACCCTGAAAAACTAAATCAATCCCCGTGACGATAGAAGAACTTATCAAAGACAAAACTGTAAAATCAAAAGAAAAGGTGGACCTTATCAGCAAATGGATTATGGATGCTTCTTTACCCACCGATGAACTGATTGCTTTCGCTGAAAAATCAAAAGACCCCATAAAAGCGACCTGTATCGAAGCTCTGGAATATGCTACGAAGCAAAATCCTAGCCTTGCAGATGAAACCGTATTTTCATTTGTCACTCAAACGCTTACAGAAAAAGCACCCAGAATACAATGGGAAAGTGCTAAAGTAATAGGCAACACTGCGCATTTATTCCCTGAAAATCTTGATCAAGCAATTAGTAACCTTTTGGGTAATACAGATCATGAAGGGACTGTGGTACGCTGGAGTGCTGCATTTGCATTGGGAGAAATTTTGAAACTGAAGACCACTCACAACGCTACCCTGCTTACAACTCTTGAAACAATCAGCGAGAAAGAAAAGAAAAACAGCATCAAGAAAATCTATCTGGATGCCATTAAGAAAACGAAGAAATAATATTTTATTTTATAAGTTTTGGCTGAAGCCAGTGGATTTTTATTGGTATTGAAGGGCGGGCTAAAGCCCGCCTCTATTGAATACACTCACAGTATTATACTATCACCCTCGTAATCTGCCAAATCGGTGAGAAATAATCTGATCAGCCCAGTATCAATTTCTGATCAATACCAATTTCTTGCAGAAAAACTTCATCATGAGATATCACTACCAACGTTCCGTGATAATCTTTGATAGAATTGGTGAGAATTTCTACATTCTGCAGGTCCAGGTTATTGGTAGGCTCATCAAGAATGATCATATCAGGAGCTTTATTGCTGATGGAAAGGCCACAAAGAAGCAACCGCAGACGCTCACCTCCGCTCAGCATACCGCATTTCTTATCCCACGTGTCTTTAGCAAACAGAAATCTGGATAATAATGTTTTCACTTCGGATTCCTGTAATGCACTGTCATTGAAAGTCTGGACAAAGTCATAAAGAGTTGCATCATGATCAATCAGGGAATACTCCTGATCAATATAAATACTATTGAATTCTGCTCTGTTTATTCTGCCTTCCGAAGGTTCAGTATTTCCCAGAAGAATTTTTATCAGCGTAGTTTTTCCGGAACCATTTCCTCCTTTGATTGAGATTCTGTCTCCACTCCGGATTTCAAGATTAAGATTTTCTTTCCAAAGCTCCCCATTTCCATAATTGAAATTAAGATCTTCAGCTGTAATTAAAATCTTTCCCGAATGCAGATTGGAATCGTTGAAATACACTTTCATCTGCTCGGAATTCTTTACCGAGGAACGCAAATTTTTTAAACCATCTGAAATTCCACTGATTTTCTCTGCATGAACACTTTTCAGCTTTGAGCTATTTTTTTCAGCATTATTCCGAAGGGTATTCATCATAATTCGTGCAACTCCGGATTTCTCCTGCTTGTTCTTTCCTTTCGCATCCAGTTTCTGCTTGCGTTCCAGCGTTTCTCTTTCTTTCTCTTTTGCTTTTTTCAGGGCCCGTTCTTTTGCATGGATATCATTATGCAAAGCTTCTTCCTCTACTTCTTTTTGTTCTGCATAAAAATCATAATTCCCTCCATATGTGGCAATTCCCTGATTACTTAGCTCAAATATAGTATCAACAAGATTCAGCAAAGTTCGGTCATGGCTTACGATAACAATTGTTGCATCTGTTTTATCAATAAGGTGATATAATAACTTTCGTCCTTCAAGATCCAGATGATTGGTCGGTTCATCCAATATAATGATATCAGGCTGATGGATCTGAATTCCGGCAAGAAAAACCTTAGTCTTCTGGCCACCGCTCAAACCATCCAGTTTCTGAGTCAGTTCAAAAGCATCAAGCCCCCAGTATTCTAACGCCTGCCGGCATCGTTCTTCAATGTCCCAATCATCATTGAGTATTTCAAAATAGATGTCATCCACTACTCCATTAGTGATTTTCTGGAGCGCATTCAGCTTCTGATCTATTCTCAGACATTCAGCAAGGGTAAGATGATTAAAGTTTCCAAACATCTGAGGAATATAAAAGAGATTGCCTTGAATGGTAACCTGTCCTTCTAAAGGCTGTATTTCATCTGTGATCATTTTCAGCAGGGTCGATTTCCCCATGCCGTTGCTTCCCACCAAAGCAGATTTGGTGTGAGAGGGTATTGTAAAATTGATATTAGTAAATAGTAGATCTCCTCCCGGAAACCCAAAGGATATATTTTGTAGTAAAATCATGATTTCTTTCTTAATAATGGTTGAATGCCAGTAACATTCTAGTTACTGTTGTATTGAATCTGAAAGAAATGATATCCTACATGTCCGTATTTTGGGTTTTGAAAGTACAAAGATACTCATTTTCCGGAATATCTATTTTTTTGATAAATTACCAAGACATTTATCATCCTCTTTTTATTCCCCATTTCAAACAAGTGTGCTTTTTATTCATTTCCGGCATCCTTTTTTTGAGGCTATAGCATTCTATCTCGTTAAAAAAATTATCTTTATTATTATTTAAACAGACTTCATCGTACCCTTCAATTCTACGATCCCAAAATCATTAAACTTTCAAACTGATAAAAACAGGAAAGTATTTTAATCAAAAATCCGTAACTTTGCCAACTACTAAAAATTTTATGGAAAGCATTAAAGTTCACGACAAAACTTTCGTTCCTTATTTAGAGGATGCCGAAATTCAGGAAATTGTAAAAAAGACAGCGTTAAGAATTTATGAAGATTACAAGGATGAAGTTCCTGTTTTCATTGGCGTTTTGAACGGAGTAATCATGTTCTTCTCAGATCTTTTGAAGTACTACCCGGGTGAATGCGAGATTGCTTTCATTCAAATGAGTTCTTATGTGGGAACTGAATCCACGGGAATTGTTTACCAGAAAATGGAACTGACAAAGGATGTAAGAGACCGTCACATTATTCTTGTAGAAGATATCGTTGACACAGGAAACACTGTAGAGAGTCTTTTTAAGTATTTCAAGGAAACACAACGTCCTAAATCTGTAAAACTCGCAAGTTTCTTATTGAAACCTGAGATTTACAAGAAGGATTTCAAGTTGGATTACATTGGAAAGGAAATTCCAAACAAATTCGTACTTGGTTATGGATTGGATTATGATGAATTGGGAAGAAACCTACCTAATTTATACCAATTGGAGGACGGAAAAATCAACCATTAATCATTGTCATTAGCTACCGGCTATTGGCTGTTAGCTTTAAAACTTAATCGAAATAAAAGTAAAATATTAACTTAAAAAAGCTAAAGGTCAACAGTCATATCATCACTAAAGACCGGAAGCGAATCAACATTATGATAAACATTGTTCTGTTCGGCCCTCCAGGAAGTGGAAAAGGAACACAAGCCCAGAATCTAATCGAAAAATTCAACTTAAAGCAGGTTTCAACAGGTGATCTTTTCAGATACAACATGAAAAATGACACTGAGCTTGGGAAACTGGCTAAGTCCTACATCGATAAGGGAGAATTGGTTCCTGATCAGGTAACGACAGATATGCTGATTGATGAGCTTAGAAAACCTACTGACACCAACGGTTTCATCTTTGATGGATATCCAAGAACCACTGCTCAGACTGAAGCATTGGAAAAAATCGTTAAGGAAGAGCTGAATGACAAGATAGACATCTGTCTTGCATTGGTAGTGGAGGATAAAATTTTGGTTGAAAGACTTTTGAAGAGAGGAGAAACCAGA